>DMRR01000005.1:0-2872 GCA_003455275.1 Bacteroidota bacterium
AATCATTGCGACCTCTGTTTATTGTTATTTCATTTCCCGGCTCAAATAATTTTCTTTGTCGCTCTCTTTGTTATTTGTATTACTAATAACAGATAACAATAAACGAATAACTAATTCATGAGCGACCACCACCACCATCATCACCACGAAGAACAACACTTTCAAAGTTCAGAAATGGTTCGCGACATTGTAATCGGCATGGCTGATGGGCTCACTGTTCCGTTTGCACTTGCAGCAGGCTTAAGCGGCGCGGTAGATTCAAATTGGATTGTGATTACTGCAGGTGTTGCTGAAATTGTTGCAGGAAGTATTGCAATGGGTTTGGGTGGTTATCTCGCTGCGCGAACAGAAATTGATCACTACAACTCTGAACTCAAGCGCGAGTATGATGAAGTGGAGCGAGTGCCGCAGCGTGAGAAAGATGAAATTCATGAGGCGCTTGAAACTTATGGTATCAGTAAGGCAACAAGCATTTTGGTTGCAGACGAACTTGCACAAGACAAAAACAAGTGGGTTGACTTTATGATGAAGTATGAACTCGGCTTGGAAAAACCCGATGAGAAGCGCGCCGGAAAAAGCGCCGGCAATATTGCTGTCAGCTACATTGTGGGAGGACTGATTCCGCTTAGCGCATATCTCTTTACTTCACATCCGCATGAGGGATTGATTTATTCTTCCATCATCACACTTGTTGCGTTGCTTGTGTTCGGATATTTCAAGAGTAAAGCAACAGGGCAATCGCCTGTTTATGGCGCGCTGCGCACAGCACTCATTGGCGCTCTCGCTGCCGGGGCTGCATTCGGAATTGCGAGCGTGATTAGCGGTAAGTAATTTTTTATTTTCTCAAAATAATTTTTCCGAGCGTGCGGAAAATAATTTTTATATCGCCGAAGAAACTTTGGTTCTCGATATAAAGAACATTCAGTCTGAGTTTTTCCGGAATCAGAATTTCGACATATGCTTTTTCGTGATCGGGATATTTTAGAATGATATGATTCTCATCTGAAAATTCAATGGATGCAGGAGATGTAATTCCGGGCCTTACGGTCATTACTTTTTCCTGATCCGGATTTCCATAGAGGACATACTTGGTTACTTCCGGTCGCGGGCCTACAAAACTCATATCGCCTTTCACAATATTTATCAATTGCGGAAATTCATCAATCTTGTATTTGCGCAGGAAGTAGCCAATGCTGGTGATGCGCGAATCCTTCATTCCCACGGTAATCAGTCCATGCTTGTGCGAATCCTGTTGCATGGTTCTGAACTTAATGATTCCAAAATTTTTGAAATTTTTTCCGGCTCTTTCCTGAATAAAAAAAACTCCTCCGCGCGAGGTGAGCACAATGAGTAATGAAACTAAAACCAATATGGGAGAAAGAACAATCAGCATAAGCACTGCCATCAAGAAATCGAATAATCTTTTCATGCAACTGTTTTTGGTTCTAAAATTTTTTCTGTGGCTTCAATTACAGCACGCGCCACGGTTGCAACCTGTTCATTCGTCAAATCAAAATAAACCGGAAGCGAAATTTCTCTTGCATAATTATCGTAAGCAACCGGATAGCTGTCAATTGTATATCCCAGCGATTTATAAAAACTCATCATCGGCACCGGTTTGAAATGAACATTCACACTCACACCTTTTTCAGTAATAAGCTGAATAATATTATTACGCTGTTGTTCCGAAATATTTTTTATGCGCAGAAGAAACAGGTGGTAAGAACTTTCCGCTTCATCTGTTTTGAAAACCGGAAGTTGTGCCCAACTCTTCTTTGAAAAATGTTGCTGATATAATTCACAGATTTTTTTCCTCCGCGGAAGCGTTTCAGAATCGTAGCGAGAAAGTTCCACCAAGCCAATTGCAGCAGCAATGTCAGTCATGTTGCATTTGTAACCGGCTTCCACAATATCATACTCCCAACTTCCTTTTTGCATTTTAGCAAGTGCATCTTTATTCTGCCCGTGAAGAGATTTGATATTAAGAGCGCGATAAATTTCTTCGTTATCAAATGGTGCAGGAAGATTCAAACACACCGCACCGCCTTCAGCAGTTGTAAGATTTTTTACAGCGTGAAATGAAAACACGCTTGCATCCACATGACATCCAATTTTTTTACCTTGATAAAATGCACCTATTGAATGAGCGGCATCGCTGAGTACCAAAATTCTTCCGAGTTGTTTTTGAATTTCATTTTCAGAATTTAAAATCGCTGCTGAGTTTTTTGCCAACTCCATTATTGCATCATAGTCACAGGGCAATCCACCAATGTCAACAGGCATAATCACTTTCGTTCTTGGAGAAATGCAATCAGCTATTCGTTGCACAGATATGTTAAAAGTATCTGCATTGGTGTCTACAAATACCGGAGTTGCCCCGCAATGAATTACAACATTAGCTGTGGCAGAATAAGTGTAAGCCGGAACGATTACTTCGTCGCCCTCTTTTACTCCAAACCAACGGAGTAATAATTCGAGTCCTGCGGTTGCAGAGTTGAGACAGATGACTTTAGGTGCGCGGGTATAATCGCAGAGTTGCTGTTCAAATTTTTTTGTGCGGGGTCCTGTAGTAATCCAGCCCGATTTAAGTGCAGCAATTACTTCTTCGATAATTTTCTGATCAATATGCGGAGGAGAAAAAGGAATCATTTTCAATTTATCAGTCATCAATAGCGGAAGCGCAAGTATCAGAAATATTTTTTTACAAAAGTCATCATTTATCCTTCAGCGGGGATAAAATTTCTGCCATCGGTAAGTGGACAAATTACATTTGACAGTCAAGTGCAAATGCTTTTCTCAAAAGAAATGAATGATAAACTCAGCTATTGGTTATTGCTTGCATTTGCATTTTCATTCCCATTTGGAAATATTT
>DMRR01000005.1:3166-5056 GCA_003455275.1 Bacteroidota bacterium
ATTCTTCTTTCCATTCTGTGGCTATTGAGTGGAAATATTTTTTCGAAGCTGAAACAAGCACTCGCTCAACCGCTCTTTCTCTCTTACACACTTTTATTTTTCCTGCAGTTTCCATGGCTGTTGAATACATGGGATATGGCACGAGGACTTTACCTGATTCAGTGTAATGCTTCCATGTTCGCACTACCTTTAATTATTCTTACAAGTGAAAACAGGCGGTTGCATTTAAATAAAAATAATATTCCATTTGCCTTGATAATTGGTTGCGTTGTTGCTTCACTTGCTTCAATGTATATTGCTTTTTTTAAGTTTGGAGAAACAAGTGACCCTGCAGTTTTTTTCTATACCCGTCTCAGTGCAGATTTTTATCATCCCGGTTTTATGTCAGTTCAGTTTTCTTTAGCTGTTATTTTTTTACTGCTCGATATTTTCGGAGTAAATAAAATATTTACTTCAGGAAGGATAACACTAAAAGTTGCTGTAGCCGTATGGCTATTTTTATTCATAATTTTTCTTTCATCTAAAATCGGATTGGTGTGTTTGATTTTGATTTTGATAGCAACTATTACTTATGTGTTAAGAAAAACCGGAAGCAATTTTATCCGGCTTATGGTTTTGGTTATCCCACTGTTATTAGCACTGATTATTTGGGAAAGTGATTTTCAGGTTCGATTGAAATCTGCTTTTAATACATTAAGCTCAAATGAAAACTTAGATGGTAAATTGGAATCAACTGCGACCCGAATTACTGCCATAAAAACTACACTTGAACTCATACAAAATAATTGGATAGCAGGCGTGGGCACCGGCGATGTATGGAGCGATTTGCGACGATCATATTTTGTTGATGGAAAATCGGCGTGCTTAAAAGAGCGGGTGATTCCTCACAATCAATTTTTGAATTCATTAGCCAAGCATGGAATTGCAGGACTTACGGCGCTCTTGCTTTTGCTGGTTCTTCCGCTGATTTTTTCTGTAAGAAAAAAATACATGGCAGGATTGTGCTTTATGATTCTCATTATTCTGAACTGTATGGTTGAAGATGTATTTGAAGTTCAGAACGGCGTAGTGTTCACCAGTTTCTTTTACTCATTAATATTTCTGATTCCTGAATACCGGGAAACTTAAATTCAAATCAGCGTGCTCAATAAATTTTTTGCAGAGCTAATAATTGCTGAATCCTGCTGATGTATTTCTCATTTATTTTTTCGTGTGTAGGCAGATTAATTATTTGCTTACAAATATTTTCAGCTACCGGACAACTGCCTTCTGAATAAAACCATTTTTCCCAACTGCTCATTACCGGATGTAAGGGAGAAACAAACCAATCTCCCACTTCGAGTTTAAGCTTCTCTGCTTGCAGCATAAATTTTTCCTTGTCTTCCACAAGTATTGAATACCTGAGAAAAGTATGTTCGGCTGAATCAGACTTGAAACATGCAGTGCCACCAAGCTCAGAAATAATTTGAGAGTATTGAGCCGCTACCATTTTTCTGTGCTCAATATTTTTTTTCAGATTCCGTAGTGCAGCAACTCCTTTAGTCATTTGAGTGCGCGACATTTTTTTTAGAAACCCTTTTGGCAAATCTGTTCCTTCAAGTTCTGTGTTCTCAGAAGAAGCCACCACTAATTTCATTCTGCTCAGTGTACGGTAAATGCGAACAAGCAATGAATAAGTAAACGGGTTTAATAAAATATTGTGTGCTGTAAGAAGTGCTTTCAAAATGAATCGTTCTTTCAATGAGGGGTTGATTGCATTCTCAGAAAGCGAAGAAATTTTTTTTCCAAGTTCATTGTCCCTTGTAACTGCAATGCCACCAAGTCCGGTAGAATATGGCTTGCTCCATTGAGTAGAAAAAAATGCAGCATGAGCAATTGTTCCATTTGGTT
>DMRR01000268.1:0-8570 GCA_003455275.1 Bacteroidota bacterium
AGCTGAAGGAATAATAAATGTATAAACCCACCATGAGTTTCCACTGCTTTCAAGTAATGAAAAAATTTCTTCTCCAACCAATTTGACATTCAATCCTACAATTACAATGGCTGAAATCCATGATGCAATTTTTAAAGGAAGACCAATTGCAAATTCTCCCATGGTTTTTTTATCGCTTACAAAGTGAATGAGCGGAATGATCGCAAATCCCAATTGCATACTAAGTATGACTTGAGACAGAATCAACAAATCGCCTGTTGAATTTTCGCCATTCAACCAAATGACTAAAAACGCCGGAACCACAGCAATTATTCGAGTGATAAGTCTTCGTAACCATGGTGTGATTCGCAGATTGAGATACCCTTCCATTACAATCTGGCCGGCAAGAGTTCCGGTAATGGTGCTGCTTTGCCCGCTTGCAATTAGCGCTATAGCAAAAAGAACCGGGGCAAATGAAGCACCAAGCAGAGGTTCCAATAATCTATGTGCTTCATTAATATCAGCAATATTGAATAAGCCACGAGTGTAAAAAACTGCAGCAGCGAGGATCAAAATTGCAGCATTAACAAACAACGCTAGATTCAGAGCAACAGCAGAATCAATTACATTGAACCTAAACGCACGCTTCAATCCACCAGGTGAACGATCAATTTTTCTTGTTTGAACCAGCGCCGAATGCAAATACAGATTATGAGGCATCACGGTTGCGCCAATAATTCCGATCGCAAGGTAAAGAGCCACATCATTAAGTTTGGTTGGCACAAATCCGGAAACAATTTCTCGGGCATCGGGTTTGGCAATTACAAGTTCAGTAAAAAAGCAAGCACCCATAATCACCACCATCGAAATAATGAATGCCTCCATTTTTCGAATACCGATATTGATTAAAAGCAAAAGCACTAAGCAGTCAAGAACAGCCAATGCAACGCCGTATAAAAGTGGAATATGGAAAAGTAAGTTTAAACCAATTGCGAGACCCAGCACTTCGGCCAGATCACAGGCAGCAATAGCAATTTCTGCCAATACATAAAGCGGGATGTTTATGATTGAATGATAATTTTCCTTTGAAGCCTGTGCCAGATCACGGCCTCGAACTATTCCTAAGCGTGCACAATGACTTTGCAGCAATAATGCAATCAGGTTAGACATCAGAAGTACCCAAATTAGCTGGTAGCCAAATGCACTTCCGGCTGCAATATCTGTTGCCCAATTTCCCGGGTCCATATATCCAACGCTCACCATATAAGCGGGCCCGGCGAAGGCCAGAAGAGTCTGTAACCAGTTTCTTTTTTTTATAGTGTCAACTGTCGAGTGAACTTCTTCTAATGATTTTGAAGTTGATTTTAATTGACTCATAGTTGAACCTTTATATGTTTGGCAATATCTGCGCTGACCTGAATTTTGTTCTTTCCATTTAATTGTAATAACAAGCTATTATCAAATGGAATTTTCTCAAGCACCTTAACTTTTGTGCCAAGTGCAATTCCAATTTTGCTTAGATAGCGAAGCAAATCAGGTTTATCTGTAACTGTAAAAACAATTGCGTTAGATCTTTCAGCAAGTTCAGCCAGAGCTTTTGAATTGGTTTGTTTAAATTTTCCATTTCTATTTGGAATTGGATCTCCATGAGGATCTGATTGTGGAAACCGCAAGTAGGCGTCGAGTCGCTCGATCAGTAAATCTGATTGGATATGTTCAAGCTGTTCTGCTACTTCATGAATTTCGTCCCAGGTAAATCCAAGCTGATTCACTAAAAAGAATTCCCAGAGTCTATGCTTGCGAACAATGTCAATGGCTTTCTTCTTTCCTTGTTCAGTAAGGGTTACACCGCTGTATTTTTTGTAACTGACGAATTTTTTTTGTGCAAGTTTTTTAAGCATATCAGTTACTGACGCGGCTTTATTGCTCAGATAGAGAGCGAGATCGTTAGTAAATACCTCCTGATCATTCTTGCCGCTAAGAATGAAGATAGCCTTAAGGTAGTTTTCTTCAGAAATATTTTTCAATTTAAAATTATATTTTAGGCAAATCTAAATTATTTTTTATGAAATTATAAAATAAGCTCTAGCAGAAATTTTGAATTCGATATTATTTTTTGTTTGGAGATAAAAGGCCTGGAATAAAAAAGGCCGCTCATTTGAATGTACGGCCTTTGCGTTTTGTTAAACTAAATAATCAGAATGAATTTTATTCTTTATGCACCACTGAATTATGGCGAACAAGAATCTCATTGAGTTCATCGATCTGAATCGGGTTTTGTAAAATTCCTTTGAAGAATTGAAATGCACTTGCTGACTTTACAATTGAATTAGAATCTTTGTTAGATGAAATTAAATAAACAGGAACCACTCCTTCTTTTCCATATTTAGTTTCAGCAAACTTTTCAAGAAACTCAATTCCGTTTCGTTCTCCGATTTGCTCATTGCAAAAAATAATTTCAGGAGGAATATTAGTGAGGTTTGGTGTAGAAAGATAGTTGATGGCAGCATTTAAGTTATCCTTTTGAAAAGATCTAACGGGTGTATCAGAAAACCCTGCAATGGTTTTAAACAATTCATAGTTTTGCCGGTATGCATCAACAATCATAATTGTAACCGGGTTTGGAATTTTAAAATACATAGAATTAGATTTTGATTTAATGATATAGATTTAGATTTTTTTAGACTGCAATTTTGAAAGCTCGGTTAATCTGTCTTATACTAAACTTCTCTTCATTTAACGCTAATGGAAGTTGCTCGGCAACAGTGTATAACAATCCTTCTATGTCCTCGAAAGTCAGATGATTTGTCAGTGGTAGGCGTATTCCTGTGTGGTTGTAGCTTACGCTTGGAAATACAGAGAGATTAGCATAATACCCAGCTTCCATTAGTCGACGGATCATGCAATATCCAATGCCCGGTTTACCCACACCAATGAATTTTATTGGTGAATTATTTCTGCTGATTAAAGGCAGTTCTAGATGTTGAGCTAATTGTATAAAATAATTGATCTTTCCTTCAAGCTCATTTTGTAATTTATAAATCTCGTTTGATAAATGAATTTCTGCTGATGCAATGCAGGCGCCAAGAATTGGTGGCTGAATTGGTCCGGAAAAAATCATTGTGCCTCCACAGTTCCGAACCTTCCTGCGATAGTCATCATTTGGATAAATCATAATTCCTCCTCCTGCTCCAAATGCTTTTGCCATTGATGTTGCAATGAAAATCTGTTCATGCCTGGGCAACACAGTTTTTGCCATTCCTGAACCATTAAGTCCTTTCCAGCTCAATCCGTGGGCATCATCAATATACAAATTAAGTTGTGGATAGAGATATACAAGTTCCATCATTTCTTTTAAAGGAGCAGCATCTCCATACATTGAATAAACACCATCAGCCATGTACCATATTTTACGATGATTTTCTTTTAAAGAACTAACTTTCTCTTCAAGAATATCCATTCGATTGTGACGAATAATTTCAACTGTAATGTTCCTTGCCTTCAATAATTGAACAGCCATTTGCACGCTCGCATGAACTTGTTCGTCCAGTATAACAGCATCATGATTTTCAACCAATACCGGAATATTTGCCAGATGGCCAAGTTTGGTGGATGCGCTAACCATAACAGGAGCATTGAACATTACTCCGAGCAAGGTTTCCAATTTATCATATAATCCTAAAGAAACATATGCTCGAGAAGATGAAAACTGAGTTCCGTAATTTTCAGCTGCTTCCTTACTTGCCTCTTTTAAAGCTGGGTGTGTTTCTAAGCCAAGGTAGCTGCAAGAACCGAAAGCAATCAATTTTTTACCTTTAACAGTAATTTGTCTTCCGTCAAGCACCTTGTCTTGAGTTGACAATTGAACAATTCCCTTTTGGGCCGTTTCAGTCATAACCTGATTGGTAATTTGGTTGCGACTTTCGATGTTAATGATGTGTTTGATAGGTAGTAGTTTATTAGTTATTGCGCTTCGTATTTTTGATAAACATATTTCAGGAATTATTTGTAAGTCGCTGAATTATTTTTTTTGTTCGATGAATGGTTTATTTCATTTGACAAAAAGAATCAAATTTGTTTCGACATTCATCAAATCTTTTGCACACCATCAAACCCGCTCCAGTCAATCATTTGAAGACGATATGTTGAAATATTTCGACGAATGGACTAAATAAATCGATGTTACTACATCAATTTAATTAAACAAATTATATAATATAATTCGTTAAATGGGTATATATCGTTCGATGAATAGATAACAATAATAAAATAGTGACTGACTATTAATCAAAGCTCGATCAATCCTCGGCCTTCTTTCTTAATAAGGTTTTTAGATTGTAAGTCCTTTAAAATTCGATCAATAATTCCGTTCACAAACTCATTGCTCTTAGGAGTTGAATAGCTTTTTACAATATCAATATATTCATTCATGGTTGCCTTCACCGGTATAGATGGGAAGTAAAGCATTTCGGCGATTGCCATTTTTATGACAATTAGATCTGTTTGGGCCACGCGGTCCATATCCCAGTTTTTGAGTTTGGGTTGAATTAAATCTTCAAGATATTGCTCGTTGTAGTAAGTTTTGTTAAGAAGTTCGGACGCAAACTCATTTTCTTCTTTCATATTGTTCGGAATCTTAATCCTCTTTTTTTCATCAACTTCTTTTTCCAACTGTTTGGTAATGTTTTCTAAAAAGGCAGATAATTGATTTGAAAGAATTACAGTGTCGTCAGCCCAATTATTGAAATTGTCTTCAAGATGTTGAAGGCACAATTCATTCCTCATAAGAATTGAATGAAAGAGAAAAAAAAGAATCTTTTTATCATCTCGAATACTTGGGTTCTTTTCATTTACATATTGCTCATATTCCTTTGAAGAATTTAACTCGTGAAAAAATTTCCTGATAAAATCTTTATCAATCAAGAGTTCAAAATGAAAGCGATGAACCTGCTTTTTAAAATCTTCATCCAAAAAAATTCTCTGTATCACCTGGTTATGAAAAATGCGAACAGAAATCTGTTTGTCTTTCTCGTTGGGTAAAAATTTGGATGACCTGATGGAGGCGTCTTCTACCGCAAACTCAGCAGTTTTGCAGAGGAGATAAATCTGATAAAGATAAAGACGGAGAGCTTCATCAATATTTGTCAGAAGGTTTTTTTCAAGGTTGGTGTACGGTATTTCTTTGTCTTGCAAATGCGAGTAAAGCACTTGCATAACTTTAATACGAATATTTCTTCTTGATAAAAGCAAAAGATTTTAGATTTAAAAATCAAGATTTAAGGCTTTGAGTACATGTATCTATTTTAGAAATTTCAAAAACCTTAAATTAAATAATTTAATTTCCGCTTGAAATTACCTTCTTGAATTTAATGAGGCAATATCATTCAATCGTTTTATAGCAAGTTGCATGGCTGCTTCCTGTGTTGTGATATTGTCTTCTTTAGCAATAGTATAAATCTCCAGAAGGCGATTATAAATTTTTTCTGTTTGATCCATTACCCGCTCACGGTTGTAACCCTCTAACTCACAACTAACATTAATTAGTCCTCCGGCATTAATAACAAAATCAGGAGCATAAAGGATTCCCTTTTCAATAAGCATGTTTCCATGCAATTTTTCGTCAGCTAACTGATTGTTTGCTGCACCTGCAACAATATGGCATTTCAGTCGGTTAATGTTTTCCGTATTCAGTGTAGCGCCAAGAGCACAAGGAGAATAAATATCCATATCTACATCATATATCTCATCACTTTCAACAGCGCTTACGCCATAAGTTTTTACCATGTGCTGGATGCGATCTTTATGAATATCGGTAACGGTGACTTTGGCGCCGGCTTCAATCAGGTGTTTTACCAAAACTTCACCTACATGGCCAATACCTTGAACTGCTACCTTTCTTCCACTCAAATCATCATTGCCGAACATTTGCTTTGCACTCGCTTTTATTCCCAGAAAAGTTCCATATGCAGTGAATGGACTTGGGTCTCCGCTACCGCCCATGCTCTCGGGAATTCCTGTCACATGTTTAGTTTCAAGTGCAATCCATTCCATGTCCTGTGTGTTGGTTCCAACATCTTCGGCAGTGATATATTTTCCTCCCAAACTATTTACAAATTTTCCATACCGGCGGAAAAGCGCTTCTGATTTATCAGTTCTTGAGTTACCGATAATAATTGCCTTGCCTCCTCCCAAATTGAGACCGGCAGCCGCTGCTTTAAATGTCATTCCTCGACTAAGTCGAAGAACATCTCGAACAGCTTCTGCTTCATTGTTATAATTCCAAAACCGTGTGCCACCAAGTGATGGTCCCAGAATAGTATTGTGAATGGCTACAATCGATCTAAGACCGCTGGCTTTATCATTAAAGAAAGCAACCTGCTCATGCTCATATCCCTCAATCTGACTGAAGATTCCTTCCTGCGGTACATCAATTTCTGGTTTGCTTTTTACTACACTCATCTTTTTTGGTTTGTGGTTTTCTCCTTAAATACGAAGGGGCACAAATCTATCTTTATTTTTTAAGCCGCAAACTCAGCAGCTTATCTTAAGTTTAAATATCAGAATTTCTTTTACTGTAGCCACCTTGAAAACCGAAATCTGGAATCAAGCGAATACTTCCCGGCACCTGCTACAAGGAAGAACAGAGATACAATCAATAAATCGAATGAATGGGATGCCTCACCAAACCCATCCCCATCATGAATATGCATGTAAAATGCAATGAACATGGTGAAGGCAAGAAAGAATGAAGACAACCTTGTGAAAAAGCCAAGACCAATCATAATGCTACCTGCGAACTCAGAAAACGCAGCCATGAATCCGCAAAATACCGGAGCGAAGGTGATTCCGATAAGGCTCATGTTGGTTCCAAGTTTTAACCACTTTTCTTCTCCACCTGTAATTTTTCCCCATCCATGAGCATAGGCAACGGAGAATCCAATTCCGATCCTAAGAATCAACAAAGCGATATCCCAATTATTTTTTTTCATTCTTAAATATTCTTTTCACAAGGATAAAATTCTTTCTTCGAAAAAAAATTATAGATATACAATAAAAAAATAAAACCTGCGTTTCTGTATCGAAATTTTTTTCATAGTGGAATCCCGATTCAAAAACGGGAGGTTTTAGTTTGAATGAGCAAGCGGGGAAGGAGAGCCTCGCTTGCTTTTTTATTTTGTGCTACATATTGAGAAGGTCAGCATACAATTATGAAAATTTCATTTTCTGAAGAAGATAAACTCGCCACTATGTCTGAGTCGAAAATTATTTTATTCTTTCTTCTCAATTTTGTTTTGGCTTGCTGGACTATTGCGATTTGGGTTGATGGTTTAATAAAATATCAACTCGGTTTCTGGCTCAATCTTCCAATGATGGTTGTTCCAATATTTTTTTTCAAAAGTTTAATGCAATACAACCGGATTGAAATCAGAATTCTTTTCGTTTATGATTTCCTGAATGTGATTATGGTGATAATTTTTATTCCGGTTTACATTCTTAATTTCCGAATATGGATTGATTTGTTCGATGGAACAACGAGCGCGTTGTTCTGATTCATTCAGTTCATTCTTTTCTCCACCTGATATTCATTTCGGTGTGGTGATGCCCTGTGAATTAATTCAGCAAGAAAGCCGGCAACAAATAACTGAACACCAATAATCATGGCAACAAGAGCAATGTAGAAAACCGGGCGGTCAGTCATTTTATATTCTTGCCAATAAAATTTTGCAAAACCTAGATAGACTGAAATACAAAAACCGATTATAAATGAAATCAATCCCAGTGATCCAAACAGATGCATTGGCTTTTTACCAAATCGTGTTACAAAATTTATCGTCAACAGATCGAGGAATCCATTTATAAACCGCTCCCAACCGAATTTAGATTTTCCGTATTTGCGTTCCCGATGCAGCACTACCTTCTCCTTTATTTTCGTAAAGCCTGCCCACTTAGCAATCACAGGAATATAACGGTGCATTTCTCCTGAAATTTCAATATGCTTGATCACATCACGGCGATAGGCTTTTAGTCCGCAATTGAAATCATGAATTTTTATTCCGCTCATCATACGCGTTACGCGGTTGAACAAGCGCGAAGGAATTGTTTTTGAAACCGGATCATGTCTTTTCTTCTTCCACCCGCTTACTAAATCATTCCCATCTTCAACAATCATTTTATAGAGATCAGGAATTTCATCAGGGCTGTCTTGAAGGTCAGCATCCATCGTTATAATCACATTACCCTCGGCAATTTTGAAACCCTCATTCAGCGCTGCGCTTTTTCCATAGTTACGGCGAAATTTAATAGCACGGATATTTTTCTTTTCAGAGGCAAGTTTTTCGACCAAAGCCCACGAGCCATCCGTACTTCCATCATCTATCAAAATTATTTCGAATGAAAAATTATTGGCGTGCATTACACGCTCTATCCATTGAGTCAATTCAGGAATCGACTCCACTTCATTCAGATAAGGAATAACGATGCTTAGCTGCATTTAATTATGAACTCTGATTAGATTCGTTAGCAAGTAGTGCCTCATAATCTGCTTCCTTATTTTTCTTTTTATAAATCGCTGCGAAAATCAGGCACATGAC
>DMRR01000268.1:8880-11240 GCA_003455275.1 Bacteroidota bacterium
AATTCCGTAAAAGGTTTGAAGTGTTGTGTTTTTAAATGAAGGGCTGAAATCCTGCTTTTCCATTTCTGCCATTGTTTCATCAATTTTTGCATCCGGAACATTCCAATCATGCATCCACTGATAAGTATTATCCATGACTGTTTTTTTCAGGTGTTCCGGTAGTTCAGGATCAATCACAGTGTTTAAAATGACGGTAAACACAGTTCCAAGCAATATAGATACGATGTATGAAATAAATAATAATTGGAAAAGTTTATTGAAGGTGATGAATCCTCCATTCAATTTTCTGAATGTACGGGAAAAGAATATCAAAGCCCCGATTGCAATTACAATAGAAAGCAAAATGAGTTTGAAGCTTACAAAGAGTGTAAAATCTATAAGGTAGACAATTAAAAACAGAACGACATTAAACAAGCCGAAAAAAACTCCATACTTTATGGCTTCCTTATTCAGGTTCGCAGATTGTGTTTCCATAATTTATTTTTTTACTTCTGAAAATTGATTGTTATTAATTACAGCTTTTACACTTCCTGAAAATTTTTTGCCGAAGAGTGAAGTGTTATTTGATTTAGAATAATTTTTTTCCTGCGCAAAGATGAATTCATCTTCCATGCTGAAAACAGTAAGATTAGCTTCGTGCCCGATATTGACAGATGGAATTTTTATTCCAAGTATTTTCCTGGGATTTACTGAAAATTTTTCAACCAAACCTTCAGCTCCGATATTTTTTCCCACTGAACTGTTAGCTAAGGCAAATGAAGTCTGCAAGTTAATGGCGCCGAAATCAGCGTAATCAAATTCCACTTCTTTCAACTCTGCATTCTGCGGAGTGTGAGCCGAAATAATTACATCTATAGTTCCGTCTTTCAATCCGGCTTTCAGCGCTGCTATATCGTCTTTTGTCCGAAGGGGTGGATTCAGCTTAAAGTTAGAGTCAAATTCATTTAACTCATTGTCAGAAAACATAAGGTGAATCGATGAAACTCCGCAGGTAACATTCACGCCTTTCTTTTTTGCAGCGCGAATCAATTCTACCGAACGAGCAGTAGAAATCATACTGAAGTGTACGCGGCTTTGTGTATACTCAGCAAGATAAATATCACGAACAACCATCAGTTCTTCTGCCAATGATGGAATTCCTTTTAATCCAAGATTGGTGCTGGTTACGCCTTCATTCATTGTTCCGCCATGCGATACATTAACATCATCGGGATGAGAAAAAATTACTCCATTAAAAAGCTTCGCATACTGAAGTGCACGCATCATAACTCCGGAATCGCTCACGGGATTACCGGCATCACTAAATGCTATTGCGCCTGCATGATGCATATCATAGATCTCAGCCAGTTCTTGTCCTTCACACTTGCGGGTAATTGCACCAATTGGGTAAACATCAATTAAATTTCCTTTTGCCTTATTCAGAACATATTCAATTTCGGATTTTGAATGAAGCGCAGGAATCGTATCGGGTAAAACAGCAACACCGGTAAAACCACCTGCGGCAGCTGCAAGTGATCCGCTGTTAATGTCTTCCTTATATTCATATCCGGGATCACAAAAGCACGCATACATATCAAACCAGCCGGGAGAAACCAAAAGGCCTTTGCAGTCCATCTCTCTGACTTTTGAATCGCTTGAAATTTTTTTGTCAATCAAATCAATAATGCCGTTCTTGATTAGAATATCTATCTGCTTTAAATGATATGGTGAAGTGGAGTCGATGATTGTTGCGGAACGCAGCAGCAGATTCATGAAGTGCAAAAGAAATAATTTTTAGTTGCGGAAGAAGAAAAATTATCTCCAAAACCGGAGAATCAATATTTCGATTAACATAAATAGCAATGAAAAAACAATACAATATTTCCACAATGGGATTCCATGATTCAATTCCGAGACCACAGCAGACAAGTCTGCATCCGAATTGCTGATAATCTGAGCATTCAATCTTTTCGCCTGTGCTTTTAACTCCTCGCTATTCATTAATTCAAGATTAGATTCCTTGCGATTGAAATTAAAACCCAGCCAGTAATGTGCTGAAGTGTCGGGTAAAAACAAATCGTAGAAACCAGCTTCCGAAATTTCATTTCCAAAATTGATTTGTACATCCATTCCAAGCGGGCGCTGAGCAGGAATAATTTCATGATTGCCGCTCTTTAGATGGTAAAGATTTTTCTCGCTGCTTCCGTTGTTTTCTGCAAGGAAAAATCCCGGCTCACCAATCGTATAGTTAATTGCCGGAATTGAATTTTTAAGAACAACCACTTTAAAAATAAGAGGGGCAAACACCGGACTTAATGGAAAATCTGTTATTGACTTATCAAAAGGTACTGAGGAGAGATAAAAATTTCCATATCCCAATT
>DMRR01000189.1 GCA_003455275.1 Bacteroidota bacterium
GAAACACAAACTTGCTCATTGCGCCAGCCGGTTTTGAATTACGGAAGAATTAAAAACCTGAATCTCTGCTTCGAGTTGTTTGCTTAATCGTTCGCGCACATCTATTGCTTCATCAATAATATTTTTTTTCATCAGCGGGTCGCGAAGCAAATCATACAACTCAATTGCATGCTCTCCATCGTGAAGCAACGAATAGTGCCCGTCAGTGATTTGATAAATTCCTCCCAAAAAATTTACTGCATAGCGTGGTTCTGCAACATCAAAAGCACTGCTTCCGAAAGCGAGGAAATTTTTTTCATACCCAAGGAAATCAAGAATAGTTGGGAGTATATCCGTCTGTTGCACTACTTCATCTCTTCGTCCTCTTAGCAAATTATTTCCAGGTTGAAATAATAAAATTGGGATTCGATACATGCCCGAGCGGGTCTTGTAATATTCATCTGAAGTTGGTCCCGTATGATCAGCAGTGATCACGAACAAAGTATTTGCAAACCATTCCTGTTTCGATACGGTTTCAAAAAATTTTTTCAAAGAATAATCTGTGTATTGAATAACTTCTTCAATTGGTTCATTCCCTTGTTTGAATTTGCTCTTGTATTGAGAAGGAATTGTAAATGGATGATGTGAGGTTAAAGAAAAAAATGCTCCAAGAAACGGTTGTGGCATTTTGTTCAATTTTCCGGCAGTGAATTGAAGAAAAGGTTCATCAAAAATTCCCCACACTTTATCATCATCATTCAGATTTGGATATTCATTTTTTCCGAAGTAAGAATCAAAACCTGAGGCCAGCGCGTAACGGTCAAAATTCATGGAGCCATTGGAAGCGCCATGATAAAATGCGGTAGAGTACCCAACTTGTTTCAAATAAGAAGCAAGTGAATTCATTTTCAAATCAGGATATCCAGTATAGTTCAGCAGTGGATCATTAATTAATCCTGGTATGGAAGAGAGTACGGCAGGTATTCCTTCGATAGATTTTTTTCCATTTGCCCATGCATTGGTAAAAATCATTCCCTGTTGCATCAATGAATCAAGAAAAGGCATAAATCCATCATGACCATTGAGGTAGCCGCTGTATTCGCGGGAAAAACTTTCCATGATCAGTACCACTACATTAAGTTTTTTCTTCTGCGGATTATAAACACAGGCAGGTTTCCCTTCAAATGATTGCTGAGTCGTAAAATGCTTCCCTAATTCCTCCTGAGAAAAAAAATTCTTCTCTTCAATTCTTTTATGTTTGAGAGAATATAGAAGAGTGAAAGAAGTGTTTTGAGCAAGCGCATCCAATGCAACAGGAAGGTGTGCATCCGCACTCTCAGGATTGATTGACTGTATTCCTCCTCTTGCTGCAATAAGAAGAAATGCCGCAGCCAGAAGCGAAAAAATATTTTTACGAAATCCTGATTTCAGAAAACTCATTTGAAAATTGCCTTTGTAAGTCTTCCGGTATAAAAATTCTGCAAACAAAAACAAGGCGGCTATCAGTATCAGCAAATACCAGAAGTCGCGAATAAAGGCAGGCATCAAAGTAGGCGCGTCATGTGTCATAAAAACAATATCACTCGTAATTCGCTTGAAAGAATATTTGAAGTAAGCAAAGTCCGATGCTTCGAATAAGAATGCGATAGTATTTACAGTATAAAAAAGTATTTTCAGAATCGATTGATAAGTTCTTGTTCCCCAATATGGGGAAGGAATCAAATGAAGAATGATAAACAAACTGTTTAATATGATAATAGCAGAAACATCATAGCGGACTCCATAAATTATGATCCAGAAAATATTTTCACCCGTGATTTCAGGAAACAATTCTGAATTGAAGAAATAGAAAATGACCCGGCAAATTGAAAAGAGGAGCAACAGAATTGCGAGCCGCTTCAGCAACACGATGATGTGTTGAATTTCTTTTAGCATGATTGCAAATATTTTTGAGCAAACTATGCCATTACTAAATCATAAATGTGACTGAATGTGATAACCGCAAAAAGATTTTCTGAAGAAATGATTTCTCCCATGATGCTCACTTCAATTTCAGTTAAAGAAATTTCATCCGGAACTTTGAAAACATCAAGCACTGTTTTTACAGGCTGCTTTTTTAAAAGCGCAATAGTGGAACTTTCAAATAATTTATGTCCATGATGAGAAATAACAATTGTCAGGTTTCCCATTTCGAAATTTACTGATTCATCCAAGGAACTAATTCTGATTACTCGATTATTAATTTCATTGATATGAAGTGGAATTGTTTTCTTCATGATGATTTGTATTTCATTTTCAAATTTTCAAATCTTCAAATTTTCAAATTAGCTATTCAATTTCTCCAGCAACAATTTATTCGTGAGTTTAGGGTCTGCCCTTCTATTCGAAAGTTTCATTACTTCTCCCACGAATAAACCTAAGACACCTGTTTTGCCTCCTTTGTATTCAGCAACTTTCTCAGGATATTTTGCAAGCGCTTCGTCAATGTATTTTGAAATCAAACCTTCGTCGCTCTGTTGAATGAGATTCATTTCTCCTGCAAGTTGTTTTGGATTTGCAGAAGGATTTTTTAGCAATTCAGGAAATAATTTTTGTGATGCAATAGAAAAATTCATTCCGCCGGCATCAATCATTTCAATCAGTTCAGAAACTGTTTTTGCGGGAACGGAAAA
This sequence comes from Bacteroidota bacterium, assembly GCA_003455275.1. Lineage (GTDB taxonomy): Bacteria > Bacteroidota > Bacteroidia > Chitinophagales > UBA10324 > CAXBPY01. The sequence goes on from DMRR01000189.1 coordinate 2,652, forward strand.
TTCATTCATTGAAATTGCCTGCTCATTGCAAAAAGATTTCACCGGACCCATCACCCAGTTCGCTGCAGCTTTTGTGTTCTTCGTATTGCTGCACACACTCTGAAAATAATTTGCTGTTTCTTTTTCTTCAGTAAGAATAGATGCATCGTATTCCGAAAGTCCGAGCGAAATGAAATCTTGTTTCAGTTGTTCCGGAAGTTTCGGCATAGCAGCGCGCACATCGCTCACATATTTTTCTTCCACAATAATTGGCGGCAAATCCGGCTCAGGAAAATAACGGTAATCATTTGCTTCTTCTTTTGAGCGCATAGAGGTTGTAGTTCCTTTCAATGCATCGAAGCTGCGAGTATCTTGCGCAATTCGTTCGCCGCGCTCGAGCATTTCAATTTGTCTTTCAATTTCATGTTCAATTGCGCGCTTCACATTGCGAATGGAGTTCATGTTTTTCACTTCCACTTTCTGACCAAACTTTTCTGCGCCTTTTAATCGCACCGAAACATTTGCATCGCA
>DMRR01000161.1 GCA_003455275.1 Bacteroidota bacterium
GCGGCGGCGCAAAATTTCCTGCACGCGCTCGTCGCTCTCCACTGCTTTCGGTTCGCGAATGGCCTTCATCTTCCATTCGTTCAGCACATCTTCTCCGCCCTTTATCAATCCGTAGAAAGCAACTTCTGCAGTATTTGGTATGAAGGAGAAAACGGTGTTCTTAAAATCGTGATTGATTTCATTCACCACTTGCTCGGTTAAATAATTGCCAAGCATTTTTCTTTCGTTGTAAATATCTACATCACTCCCGCGACTGAAATAAATGCGCTCGAAGCTGCAAGAAGTTTTTTCTTTCTTCGGCTGACACTCGAACTCGCCGTAATTTCCTCTCTGGTCTATGATGAGTGCGCAGCCGGGAGTGAGTTCCTTGATTTCAGAAAGCGGAATATGAAAAGCAGTTTGAAGCGCTGTGCGTTCCGACGCTGCGACTACCAGTTCATCATTTGCAAAATAGTATGATGGACGAATGCCGCGTGCATCACGCAATACAAACGCGACGCCTGTTCCACTCATGCCAACCATATTATAGCCGCCGTCGAATTCAGCTGTTGCATTTTTAAGTATGTTGTGAAAGTTTACTTCTTCGCCAATTTTCTGATTCAGCTCTGTGCGTGATATATCAAGGTTCTTCAGTGAATCATGCACGCGCTCAATTTCAGAATCGAGATGTGCGCTCATTCGCTCCAACACAATTGCTGTGTCGGGTCGGTCGCTTAGTTCTTCGTTGAAGGAACCAAGTTCTTCAATATTGGTGAGATTAAAATTGCCGCACATCTGCAAACTGCGCAGCGCACTTTGGTCGTTGATGATGAACGGATGGCAACTATCCAATTCATTTTTTCCATGAGTTCCGTAGCGCAAGTGTCCCATCATTATTTCACCAACAAACTGTGCGTTCTTTTTCAGCCATTCTGTGTTGTCGAATAATTCCGGATTTAGTTTTTTCAGTTCAGAAATCTTTGAACCAATTTGTTGAAATATTTCTGAGATGGCTTGGGGTGAATTCGAGCGCTGACGATTCATAAAATGAGCACGCGAACTCAAACCTAATTTCACAACACCTACACCTGCTCCATCTTGTCCGCGGTTGTGCTGTTTCTCCATGAGCAGATACAATTTGTTCAGACCATAGAGAGGTGTTCCGTATTTTTCTTTGTAGTAGTCGAGCGGTTTCCGTAATCGAATCAGTGCTACACCGCACTCGTGCTTAATCGCGTCGCTCATTCAGTTTATTTGGATTAAGAGGCAAATTTAAATTTCGTTACTCGTTAATTGATATTCGTTGTAGCTAAATACAAATACAGAATTGTGAATCATTTTTCACGCGTGGAAAAAAAATCAGACGAGGAAATTGAAATGTGATTTGTGTTTTCATATTTGACAAAAAATGCAGTGGCATAATTCTTTCAAAGCGCTCCGAAAAAAAAATCAAAATCATGTTGAGCTTCACTCATTCAAAATCATCACTCACGAAATCCCGCACAGCGGGAAAGAAGAAATTTTTCTTCCTCGTTTTCATCAGCTTTATATCAATTACTTCAATTTCTTCTGCGCAAGAAATTATTAAGGGAATGAAAAACACTAATTCAATCAAGAAGGGAAGTGTCGCTTTGCCTCAAGTCCGGTTTAAAACCGGCGAAATGGTAATGATGCACAACACTGATGATGGAATGAGTTTCGATATCATTAAAAACGGGAAAACTACTCCGCTTTTCGACCCATGTGCAGATTGTGTTTTTGGGCAAACCGCAGAGTTCGATATTGATGGTGATGGAAAAACAGAGGTCATTATTGGAACCCGATTGACTCCGGAAACTTTTGAAGTAAAGATTTTTCATAAAGAAGAATTCCAGGTGGAATATGCTCTCTTCACAACCATCTCCGGACAAGATCACTGCGAATTTTTAGGTGACAATACTGTTAAGATTTATTCGCTCGATGGAAAAGTTTCGCATCTAAAATTCAAGTCGGACGGAACATGGATTGTGTTAGATAATTAACCAATCCATCATTCATTCTTTCTTTCAATGGTTTGGTAGTCTCACTTCCCAATATATTTTTGTGCCCCCGTTAGAAAATCGGATAATAATGTTAATTGTTGACACACGCGAAAGCGAATCATTAGACAGAGCACTCAAAAAATTTAAGAAGAAATTTGAGAAAGCTCAGATTTTGAAACAACTCAGAACAAGACAGTCTTATACCAAGAAGTCAGTTCGTGACCGTCAAACAGTTTTGCGCGCTGTGTATCGCGAGCAACTGATGCGTGAGTCAGAAGGCGGGCTATAATCATTTTATTTATTGCTTATCTTTGATTAAGCAATAGTGGAAGATGGAAATCAATAGTTTTCTTAATTATCTTCAATTCGAAAAAAGATTTTCACAGCACACAGTAGCAGCGTATGAAAGCGACCTGTTACAGTTTTCAGAATACTTAGAAAAAACTTACGAACTCTCAGAACCAAGCCAGGTGCGGCATACCCAAATCCGCAGCTGGCTTGTCACTTTAATAGAGAGGGATGTAACACCAAGAAGTATTAATCGAAAAATTTCTTCTCTAAAAACATATTTTAAATTCTTACTTAGGAAGGGAGAAATTGTGAAGGACCCAATGACAAAAGTTCAATCCCCAAAAGTTTCAAAGCGGCTTCCGGTTTTTGTCGAAGAAAAAAACCTTCAAACATTCATTAATGCTTTTCCATTCGCTGATGATTATTCCGGAATCAGGAATAAAACCATTCTCATTTTATTCTATTCAACAGGTATGCGATTGAGCGAGCTGATAAATCTTCAGACAACAGACATTCGTTTTGATAATAACACATTGAAAGTTTTAGGTAAGGGAAACAAAGAAAGATTGATTCCGTTTGGATCTGAAGTGAAGCTTCTGTTGAAAGAATATTTAAAGGTTCGTGAAAAAGAAATGAAACCGACTATTAATGCTCTCTTCCTTACCGAAAAAGGAGAACCAATTTATCAAAGAATGGTTTACCGGATTGTGAATGAACAGTTAAATGCAATGACGACGGTTGACAAAAAAAGTCCGCATGTTCTTCGCCACACTTTCGCCACTCACATGCTTAATCACGGCGCAGAAATAAATGCAATTAAAGAAATCCTGGGACACTCAAGCCTGGCAGCTACTCAGGTTTATACTCACAATACAATCGATAAATTGAAAAATATTTATAAGCAAGCACACCCAAAAGCATAAAAAATTTTTTGAAAAAACTTTCACACTATGGAAATAAAAATTCACTCAGTTCATTTTCATGCCGACCAAAAATTAATAGACTTCATAAATGATAAACTTTCCAGAATAGAACAAATATTTGATAAGATTCATGAAGCTGAAGTTTTTCTTAAGCTAGACGCAAATAGTCACGAGGTCAGGGACAAGATTGCAGAAATTAAACTCAACCTTCCGGGAAAGATTTTATTCTGTGAAGAGCGAAGCAAAGTATTTGAAGAATCAGTAGACGAAGCAGTAAGCCATATGCTTCGGCAAGTCAAGAAATACAAAGAGAAAATACAAGGCGAATAATTTTTTAGCTGAACTTTTATTTTTTAACTCGCCTGCTATATTTGCGCACCTTTTTAATCAGGAAGAGGTTCAGTGTGCTTTAATAGCTGGGTTCCATGAAATGATTGTAAGGAAAAAGCCGATGTAGCTCAGTTGGCCAGAGCTACTGATTTGTAATCAGTGGGTCGGGGGTTCGAATCCCTCCATCGGCTCTGTAGAAAAAATCGGGGAGATTCCAGAGTGGCCAAATGGGGCAGACTGTAAATCTGTTGTCTTACGACTTCGAAAGTTCAAATCTTTCTCTCCCCACTTGATTGATTCAGGATTTCCTGATTCATGAGATGTGAAATAGTTCTTTGAAAAGGAAGTAATGAGAAATCAAAAACTTTCTTAATACCAAAATGAAATAGGCTGAAAAGAAATTTTCAGTTTGAATAAGATAACAAGCGGGAGTAGCTCAGTTGGTAGAGCATCAGCCTTCCAAGCTGAGGGTCGCGGGTTCGAGTCTCGTCTCCCGCTCTTCGCCAATGTAGCTCAGTTGGTAGAGCACATCCTTGGTAGGGATGAGGTCACCGGTTCGATTCTGGTCATTGGCTCTAACGACACTTGAAATTTTGTTAATGAAATTCTTTGGAAGAACATCCTGTATTAGAAGGATGAAAATTGGTTCGAATCCAATCATTGACACAAAGGAGAAATCCTTTAACCAATAAAATTTAAAACTAATAACATCTAAAAAATTTAGACATGGCAAAAGAAAAATTTGAAAGAACCAAGCCCCATGTGAACATTGGAACTATCGGGCATGTGGACCACGGTAAAACTACTTTGACTGCGGCTATCACGGAGGTTCTTGCTAACAAGGGTCTTGCACAAAAACGCTCGTATGACTCAATTGACTCTGCACCTGAAGAAAAGGAAAGAGGTATTACCATCAACACTGCGCATGTTGAGTATGAAACAGCAAGCCGTCACTATGCACATGTGGATTGCCCGGGTCACGCTGACTATATTAAGAACATGGTAACTGGTGCCGCTCAAATGGATGGAGCAATCATTGTTATCGCTGCTACTGATGGACCAATGGCCCAAACTCGCGAGCACATTCTTCTGGCTCGTCAGGTAGGTGTACCGGCATTAGTTGTATTTTTAAATAAGTGCGACCTCGTTGACGATCCTGAATTGTTGGAACTCGTGGAAATGGAAGTTCGTGAATTGTTAAACTTCTATAAATTCCCTGGTGATACTATTAAAATCATTCGTGGTTCTGCTTTGAAAGCATTGAACAAAGATCCTGAAGGAATCAAGTCTATTGAAACTTTGATGGATGCTGTTGACAATGATATTCCAATGCCGGTGCGTGCGAAGGACAAGCCATTCCTGATGCCGGTTGAAGATGTTTTCTCAATTACAGGCCGTGGAACAGTTGCTACTGGTCGTATCGAGAGAGGCGCAATTCATACAGGTGATGCAGTTGAAATTGTTGGTTTGATGGATCAATCATTAAAATCAACTGTTACAGGAGTTGAAATGTTCCGCAAGATTCTTGACGATGGAGAAGCTGGTGATAATGTTGGTCTTCTTCTTCGCGGTATTGAAAAGGACGATATCCGTCGCGGAATGGTAGTATGTGCTCCTGGTTCAATTACTCCACACACTGATTTCAAATGTGAAGTCTATGTTCTTTCAAAAGAAGAAGGTGGCCGTCATACTCCTTTCTTCAATAAATACCGTCCTCAGTTTTACATGAGAACAACTGATGTAACTGGTGAAGTTGAATTACCATCAGGTGTTGAAATGGTGATGCCTGGAGATAATATTCAAATGACTGTAAAGCTCATCACTCCTGTTGCTATGGAAAAAGGTCTTCGTTTTGCGATTCGTGAAGGTGGAAGAACTGTAGGTGCGGGTCAGGTGACTGAGGTAATTAAGTAATTTGTAAAATTGAAATTAATGTTTTCGGGTTTAGGGTCGGAGGTTTGAGCTTCTTACTTTAAACCCGAAAAACTTTAAGAAACATTTTACGGGTGTAGCTCAATTGGTAGAGTAGCGGTCTCCAAAACCGTTGGCTGAGGGTTCGAGACCTTCCACCCGTGCAACAGAAAAACAAGATGAATAAATTAACAGCATATTTCCGTGAGTCATATACTGAATTAGTAACCAAGGTTTCTTGGCCTACATGGGATGAACTAATGAACAGTGCAATAGTTGTTGCAACTGCCGCACTAGTAATGGCCGCATTTGTTTGGGTAATGGATGAGGCAAGCCGCCTTGTACTCGAAACATTTTACAAATCATTCTAAATATCCTGAAATAAAATGAGTACCACCACAGAAGAAAAAAAATGGTATGTAATGCGCGTCATCAGTGGTAAAGAGCGCAAGACCAAGGAATATATTGACGGAGAAATCAGCCGCTCAAAGTGGGGAAATATTATTTCGCAAGTGCTGGTTCCTATGGAAAAGGTTTATAAGGTAAAGAATGGAAAAAAAACAATTAAGGAGAGAAACTTTTTCCCGGGATATGTTTTGATGGAAGCGGATGAAACCAAACTCACCGGTGAAATGATTCGCACCATTCGTGACATCACAGGTGTAATTAATTTTCTTCAGGGAAACAGCGGCAAGCCTCAGGCGCTTCGCAAAGCCGAAGTAAACAGAATACTTGGAAAGGTAGATGAAATGGCCGGTGTGGGCGAAACGGCGGTTGAGCCATTCCTTGTGGGAGAGACCGTGAAAATTATTGACGGACCGTTCAATGATTTCAACGGAACCATTGAAGAAATTAATGAAGAGAAAAAGAAACTGAAAGTGGAAGTGAGAATCTTCGGACGCAAAACTCCGGTAGAACTCAATTACACCCAGGTGGAAAAAATAGCCGGATAAAAATTTTTGATTCGTTCTGCTGAACCCAATGATGGGCTTCCTTCAGTCAGACTTGGCAGCATCAAAAAAAACCGGTGGATCTTAACTAAAACAAAAAGTAAAAATTAAATCATGGCAAAAGAAATAGAAACCTTTGTGAAGCTCCAGGTGAAAGGTGGACAGGCGAACCCTGCTCCTCCTATTGGTCCGGCGCTCGGTGCAAAGGGTGTTAACATCATGGAATTCTGCAAGCAGTTCAATGCACGCACGCAGGATAAAATGGGTAAAGTTCTTCCGGTGGTGCTCACTGTTTTCAAGGACAAGAGTTTCACTTTCGAGATTAAAACTCCTCCTGCAGCAGTGCAGATTCTGGAAGCACTGAAACTTCAAAGCGGAAGTAAGGAACCTAACCGTAACAAGGTTGGAAAAATTACCTGGGCACAAATAGAAGTGATTGCTAAGGACAAAATGCCTGACCTCAACTGTTTCACTGTGGAATCAGCAATGAAGATGGTTGCAGGAACCGCACGCTCTATGGGTGTGACGGTAGAAGGCAAAGCACCCTGGGCTTAACTTCAGGTTATTAGTTTACCGTAATCGGTTATTAGTAATACAATTTGAAAGCGCTCCGAAGAAATTCGGGGCGCTTTTTTTTTCTAAGTTGTTGGTGTTGTCCCTGCCTGGTGTTTTCACAGGCAGGTTTTCATCTTCTCAAACCTAACGATAATTTTTTTTCATCAGTATTAACCTTAATAGAAATATGCTGAGATAAAAAACCAACCTTATTAATAATTTATTGATGTGGGGTTGTGTTTTGTTCTACTAAGGTTTAGCATCTTTTGTTTTTTATCCCGAAGGAATTCTGTATACCATTTTCAAATCTTCAAATCTTTATATCCTTAAATTCCCGATAAATGTCTTCATAGAAAACAATTTTTCCATTCACTACTTCACATAAGTTGTAGCGGATATACACGGGCACAGTTTCTTTCAGGTTCACCTGCTTCTTCATTTTTTTTCCAAACCAGGTACTGATGCTGTCAGTTGGATATTTTACGGAATCAATTTTTGCAAGCTGGTAGGCAAGTGCTACTGCTTTTTCAATACGAATACAACCGTGACTCAATGCGCGATAATCTTTTTTAAACAAGCCTCGTGCGTCCGTTTCATGCATGTAAATTCCATACTTATTATTGAAAATAAATTTTACAACGCCTAATGAATTGTCTTCGCCTTCCCGCTGCCTGATAATAAATGGAAAATATTTCTTGCTGTATTTCTTCCAGGCAATTTTTGAAGCATCAATTATTTCACGGCTTTGATTGAGAACATCCATGTTGTGTTTGCGCAAATAAGCAGTATCGCGTTGCAGGTGTGGTAAAATTTCTTTTGTGGCAATGCTGAATGGAACATACCAATAGGGGAAGAGAATGAAATATCCGACTTTCCCATTCAGTACCGGACTTAAATGATGAGGAGGTTCGCCGCAAATAATTTTTGAAAACAACCGCACTGTATCATCAACAGTATAATCGAGGTGAAAAGAAGGCAGGTTTACAAAGATGTATCGCAATGGAAAACTATCAGGCTCTGCGCGCCATTGATCCAGCGTTAATGAAATCTGTTTGATACGGTCAGCAGGAGAGTAGTTCATCGCAGCCAGCGTCCGTTTTCCAGGAACTCCATCATCAAACAATCCATGCGTTCGCTGAAATGATTTTATTGCAAGAACTACTTTCATTGAATCACTTCGGTGCAAGGTTGAATCATAATCGCAACTTGCTGTTAACCTTTCTTTCAGCAACTCACGAAATTCTTTTGTTCGCGATGGGGTATCAGGCACCTGAATCCAAATTGCATTTTCAAATTGAGAACGAAATGTTCTTAATTCATTTTTCAAAGCGCTGTATTGGGGATGCTTAGGTTCATACACTGAAACCACGGCACTGAAAGATTTTTTGAGAATAAATTCATTCAGTAATGCAATAAGCATGGAATCAGAAAACCTTTTTTCTTTTCGGATGCGAATGCTGTCCGGGGAGTACTGTGAGAAACACAGCTCGTTGGCTGCTTGAAAAAAAGCATCACACATCAGTACTTCAGTACGGGCAAAAAGTGCTGCATCATTTGCCGAATTAGAATCCAATCTTGATGCAGTAATGTCGTTCACAATTTTTTGAAGATGAAACCTGGTGGGAGTCAGTCCTGCATTTTCTGAATCATATAAAGCATTAATCAATGAATCTGTGATTGCCAACCACTGCGAACTATCACTGAATGAAGGGAGATTTTTTTTTGCTGATAAAAACTTGCTGACGGCATGAGGGCAAAAGAGTGAGTCACTAAATTCTTTGCTGAGCGAATAATCTATCCATTCTTTCAGGTGTTCTTCAACTGCTTTTCGGAAATGATTGGATGAAACAATATCCTGTTTCGGCGGCGCTGACTGGCACGAACATAAAATCAGTAAAACTGAAAACAGATAAATCAGAGGGCGATTCATTCAGGTATCTGGACAACTAAAGTTGAAATGCGAATGTAGAGTTCGATCAATGAGGCCGAATTATTTTTCTACACAAAAAATTTAGGCTTTGACTTCAGTTAATTTATTATAATCGTTTCCTGAATTTTAATTATAAATTTTAACATGAAAAGACTTCACATACTTTTTTCAATTACAATTCTACTATCACTTTATTCTTTCAGTTCATTTTCCCAGAGTGCACCGCTGCCGAATAAAATCGCGTTCAATGATGCTTCGGATTATAAAAAATATGAGAAGGATTTTGTCGCCTCTTTCAACTGGCTTGAAGGCCAGCCACTCAATAGCACTCGCAGTGATATTAAATCTGTTGATGCATTTCTTCTTCAATGGATGGTGGGAACACCTGATGTTTCAATTTCTGTAAATGGATATGCAACTGATATGGCAAAAAAAAATCCGGATATGCTCATTTACTACATGGGTGGCTGGTCAAGGTATGTAATTGAACACCCGGAAGAAAAGGACTCAATAAAATTTCACCTTGAAGCTGTTGAAGAAGTCTTGAAAATTTATAAAGGAATGAATGGAGTGAAAAAGGATAAAAAGATTGATAAACTGGTTTTACTTCAAACAGAAGGAAAGCTGGAAGAATACATCAAGTCACAGATTAAGTAAATTCATGAAGAAAAAATTTTCTTTGCCACAAACACTGTAAACGATACTTGCAATTCAGAAACTATTTTCGAACCCTGATTAAAAATTAAAATGGGAAGCGCATCCATATTACTCCTCTCTGCCTGCGGAATTCTTTTTTGCGGAGGCGCCATTCTGGTTTCAAAACTTATTGCTCCGTCATCCAAGAACAGCGCGAAAGGTCAACCTTATGAGTGCGGTGTTCCAACCATTGGTGCTTCATGGATTCAATTCAATGTCGGTTACTATTTGTTCGCACTAATATTTTTAGTATTCGATGTGGAATTGATTTATCTCTTCCC
>DMRR01000155.1:0-4048 GCA_003455275.1 Bacteroidota bacterium
ACTGTTTTTATTCCCATTTCGCGCGCACTGCGCATTACGCGCAATGCAATTTCACCGCGGTTAGCGATCAGAATTTTATTTATCTTCATGAATGCCGGCGAAAATATAATTCTTGTCTAATGCCATGCACCTATGATCGCACCCATCACGCACAGCGTTACTAAAGAATAACCGCAATCAATTATCCAAAGTGTTATGGTCTTGCGACAAAAGATATAATTTACTCCGGTGGTTGGTGCAATAAATCCAAGGGCAATCATGGCTGCAAGTTTTGAACCCTGCAACCAATCGGAATTATCATGCATGTGTAAGGCAAGCATTAATCCCATTATTAAAGTCAGGATAAATGCAGGTCCAAAAACCTTAAGCATGTTAGCATTTTTTGCAGCCTCAGGAGTCAGACCGATTTCTTTCATCCACTGCCTGCCGAAAACCGGACCATACCACACGAAACCTATAACGAATGCAGAAATAGTAGCGACTAAAACTGCAGTCCAATTAATGTTTGATAAATACATGATTGAAAAAATCTTTTAGTTAAAAAATGTTTTGCGAAAAGTAACAACAAGCTTTTAGGTATTTACTTTTTGTTGTATTTTAATATTGACGAAATGAATATCAGGGATGAGATCTTAAAAGAACACAGTAAAAAACAATCGAAGAAGATTGCTGATTTTATTGGGAATGACAAGAAAAAATTTGCTGAGCTGATGAAATTATTTCTCGGTAACACTTACCGTATTACTCAGCGAGCGGCATGGGTAGTGGTGAGTTGCGCTCACAAACATCCTTCATTAGTTTTTCCGTGGTTAAACAAAATGATTTCTCTTTTAGAGAAGGATGTGCATCAGGCTGTAAAAAGAAATACGCTCAGGCTATTTGAAGTGATTGAAGTTCCGAAAAGTCAGCAGGGTAGGGTTGCAGATATTTGTTTTCGGTTTCTACTTTCTTCGAATGAATCAATTGCAGTAAAAGTATACGCCATGACCACTCTCCAAAAAATTTGCACTCATGAGCCTGAATTGAAAAATGAACTTCGTATTGTTCTTCTTGATCAAATGGAGAATGCTGGTGCTGCTTTTCGTTCAAGAGCAAATCGTGTATTAAGCATGTTAAATGAAAATGATTAATTCATTCTTCACTTCTGTCTTTTTACATTCATTCTATATTGCGTGCCGAATGAGAATAAAGTTATTTGTCTGCAGCTATTCGTTATTGGTGATACAGTTATTTGCCATTGTTGTATCAGGCAAAGCACAATCTTCTTTTGAAAGAAAAACAGTGAACATTGGAAACACCGGAATGTCAGTTTCAAATTTCGGAACAATTGGTAATCCTGTTATTGTAAGTAATCCTGATGCAGAACCTTCACTTGAATATCCAATAAATTCAGGTGTCGAACATTTGTTTGAAGGGGGTTTATGGATTGGTGCCATGGTAAATGGCCAGCCTCATGTTTCAACAGCGAGTGTAGATGCGGCAAGCGGATACACCACTGGTGCCGCAGGATTTGAATTCAGTACGAACCAGGGAAATGTTATTGGTGAGCGATCTACCCTTACTTACAGTGATCACTATTCACCGCAGGCTATTTCTCATCAGGATTTTGTAATGGATTTTACGGACTCTAATACAATTGTTCCTGGAACATCGATTCCAATTACAGATCATACTTCGCCTCTCGGTGCCCAGGTACATTTAGAAAGTTATGCATGGAATTATTCTTATGCTGACTACTTTGTTATCCTTAATTACACAATCACAAATGGATCCTCGCAGGTTTGGGACAGTGTTTATACAGGATTATGGACAGATTTAGTTGTGCGAAATGTGAATGTAGCTACAGACAATGGTTCTTCTTTTTTTAATAAAGGTGGTGTAGGGTATATTGATTCTTTATATGCATTATATGCCTATGATGTGAATGGCGATATTGGTTATACTAATTCATATGGCGCCACTCAATTTCTTGGAATAGTATGGAGAAATAATTTCATTCACCCTGCAAATGATTCTTCAATTGTTTCACTTGGTTTCCCTTCACCAAAAACAAATTGTAATTTCTGGAAATATAAAACTGATGACGCATTGCTTGGAACATTTCCTGCTGATGATTTGCTGAAGTATTCAAGGCTTTCGTCAAGCCAGGATTTTACAAACTCAACTTTTGTCAATGCACTTTCAACCGCTAATAACAGAACAGATTTAATTTCAGCTGGCACTCTGAAAGAAGTGCTACCCGGTGAGAGTTACCAGTTTACTGTTGCAGTTGTTTGTGCAAAACAACTTCAGGCGAACCCAATGGATGCACCAGAAGCAAGGGTAGAATTGAATCAGCATTTGGGTTGGGCAAAGCGCACTTATTTAGGTGAAGATGTTAACGAAAATGGAATCCTTGATAGCAGCGAAGACTTAAATGTAAATGGGAAACTCGACCGCTTTATTCTTCCTTCACCACCAGCTGATCCCATAGTGAAATTGATAGCTTCTGAAAATGCTGTTGACATTTATTGGACAAATGGATCTGAGCATTCGATTGATCCAATCAGTCATGAAAAAGATTTCGAAGGCTACCGTATTTACCGAAGTAATGCCGGCGAAGATTTATCGGTGCAGACCTCGGACAAGGTTCATCGGATTGCGCAATGGGACAAACCTGGAAATAATATAGGATATAATAATGGATTTGATCAGGTTGCCCTCACAGTTCCAGTTCATTTCGATGGAGATTCCGCTGCATATTATTATCATTATCGTGTAGAGGGATTATTAAGTGGATGGCAATATGTTTTTGTCATTACATCATTTGATAAAGGAAATGAAGAACTTAACCTTGGTTCGTTAGAATCTTCATTCACCTCAAATACCTACCGTGTGTTTTGTGGTACAGAAGGAAAAATTTTTGATTCAAAAAAGGATTCCATTCAGCCAGGAGTTTTCCCAAACCCATATCATATTAAAGCTGCCTGGGATGGAAGTACTACACAAACGCGCCGATTGTGTTTTTATAATCTTCCGGCAAGGTGCATCATCACCATTTATACTTCAGGCGGCGATGTAGTTTCTATTTTAAACCATGATGAAAATTATACCGGAGAAGATACACAATGGTTCAGCAATTATGCTGGCGATGAAAAGCAACGGATCTTTTCAGGTGGCGAGCATTATTGGGATTTGCTGAGCGAAAGCAAGCAAACTATTACTCAGGGAATTTATCTTTTTTCTGTTAAAGATTTGAAAACCGGAATAGTTAAAACCGGAACATTCGTGATTGAGAGATAAGCTTTGTGCATATTTATTTTTTTTATCAAAGAAAATTTAGAAAAATAAACTCATTTCAATTCTGTGAAATGATTTGAAAGTGGTGGAAACCTTTGGTGCTTAATAAAAAGTTTGTCAATCTAAAAAACTAGTTACAAATTCTTCATCATAAGAAATAAAACTATGTCTAATGATTGGCAAACTGGACTTATCGGTTACGAGTAAATCGGAAATCTGATGACAGTATGAAAATATTACTCTAAACACTTTACAGATTTTAAGTTCTGTTTAGTTCAATTTTATTTATGAAAAAATTTTTTTCAAAAAAGAAAATACAACTTATTTTTTTTTCTCTTCAAACTTCAGTGAAGCAGAATTCATGCAATAACGCAATCCGGTTGGATTAGGTCCGTCATCAAACACATGACCGAGATGTGCTGAACACTTGGCACACAAAACCTCAGTACGGTGCATTCCATAAGAGTTGTCGGTTACTTCGGTTACATTTTTATTGTTTACCGGCTGATAAAAACTTGGCCACCCAGTACCAGAATCAAACTTGGTATCGCTACTGAAAAGCGGCTCTCCGCAGCAAACGCAGTAATACATTCCGTCTTTGTGATTATCCCAATAGGCATTTTTAAAAGGAGCCTCAGTTCCGTGTTGGCGCGTCACATTGTATTGCTGAGGCGTTAATTCTTTTTTCCACTCTTCGTCGCTTTTAACTACATGTGTGGTGTCATTTTTTTCATTCATTGTTTTTTCATTGTTTGATTTAGTTTGTCCG
>DMRR01000155.1:4347-40580 GCA_003455275.1 Bacteroidota bacterium
AAGCCGGCAGAATACTGATGAGTAAAAAGGCTCCGGACAATAAATTGTTATTGATTTTCATTTTTACTTTTCAATTATTTGAAATCACATACGATCTAAACATTCACACTGGTTTTATCATTTATAATTAAATTCATTTTATAATAGACCAACAAGCTTGGGTGATTTCAAATTCTCTTTTCAATTTTACATGTTATCCACTCCTCATCAAAAGTGCACGAATATTTTTTATAGAAGTTAATTGCAGGTGTGTTCCAATTGAGCACATGCCAGCGTAACTGATTTGCATCAACACTCCGAGCATATTCAATTACACGGTCGAAGAGAAGAGTCCCGGCTCCGCTTCTTCGTTCTGTTTCTGTTACTATGATGTCATCAAGATAAATGTATTTTCCTTTCCAGGTGCTGTAGGCCTGGTAGCAAATAGCTGCGCCAATAATTTTCTTTTCACTGTCAGTAATTTTTTCTGCAACGAAAGATTGAAACAGTGGAGAACTCCCGAATCCATCGGTAAGCATTGCTTCTTCTGTATTAATAACCTGCTCTGGCGCCTTCTCAAAAAGAGCAAGTTCTTTTATCAGGTTCAAAATTTCTTTTACATCACTTCTTGTACCTTCTCGGATATTTAACATGAATTTTTTTTTCAACAAAACAATAGAATAAATGTTGGAATCGCATTCACCTAACGCTTTTCACTTCTCACCTTTCGCCCGTTTATTTGCAGACTTCAAATCATGAATATAAAAATTACTTTTCCTGATGGTGCCGTGCGTGAATATCCAAGTGGAACCAATGCGATGGATATTGCAAAAAGCATTAGCGAAGGATTGGCTCGAAGAATTCTTGCTGCGAAAGTGAATGATACTGTACGCGATTTACTTCGCCCGATCGAAGAAGATGCAACTGTAAATTTTCTTGGATGGGATGATAAAGAAGGCAAAAGCACTTTCTGGCATAGCAGCGCACACTTGTTTGCTGAAGCACTCGAATCAATTTATCCCGGAACGAAATTCGGAATCGGACCTGCTGTTGAGAATGGATTTTATTATGATGTTGACCTGGGAGGTCAATCGCTCTCGCCTGAAGATTTAGAAAGGTTAGAGAAAAAAATGAAGGAGCTTGCTGAAAAAAATTCCACTTATGTGCGCAGTGAAGTTTCTAAAAATGATGCACTGAAATATTTTACTGAGAAAGGAGATGAATACAAACTCGAACTCATCAATGAATTGAAAGATGGTGAAATAACTTTTTATCAGCAGGGAAATTTTACTGACTTGTGTCGTGGTCCTCATCTTCCGAATACTTCGTACATCAAAGCAATTAAGCTCACCAACATTGCAGGTGCATATTGGCGCGGCGATTCTGCTAAGAAGCAAATGACTCGTGTGTATGGAATCACTTTTCCGAAACAAAAAGAACTCGATGATTATTTGTTGATGCTTGAAGAAGCGAAGAAGCGCGACCACCGAAAGATTGGGAAGGAGATGGAGATTTTTACTTTCGATGATGAAGTTGGTCAGGGTTTGCCACTATGGTTACCCAATGGCGGAGTGATGATTGAAGAGTTGGAACGACTCGCAAAAACCACTGAGTTCAGAGCAGGATATTCCCGAGTAAAGACGCCGCACATTGCGAAGGAGAGCATGTATCTGACCAGCGGACACTTGCCTTATTATGCTGACAGTATGTTTCCTCCAATGGAAATGGACGGAACAAAATATTATTTGAAGGCGATGAACTGTCCGCATCACCACAAAATTTTTGATTCAACCCCGAAGAGTTATAAAGATTTGCCTTTGCGCCTCGCTGAATACGGAACCTGTTATCGTTACGAACAGTCCGGAGAATTATTCGGTCTTATGCGCGTACGCAGTATGAACATGAATGATGCTCACATCTATTGCACTGAAGAACAATTTGAGCAGGAGTTCAAATCAGTGAATGAAATGTATCTGAAGTATTTCAAAATTTTTGGAATAGAAAAATATGTGATGCGTTTCAGCAAGCATGATCCGGCCAAACTTGGAAAAAAATATCTGGACATGCCGGAGCTTTGGAAGAAAACTGAAGACATGGTTCGTCGTGTTTTAATTTCCACCAACACTCCTTTTGTAGAAGTGAATGATGAAGCTGCATTCTACGGACCGAAGATTGATGTTCAGATTTACAGCGCCATCGGAAGAGAGTTTACACTTGCAACCAATCAGGTTGACTTCGGGCAGCCTGTTCGTTTCAAACTTTCGTTCATGAATAAAAACAATGAACCCGAAACCCCAATTGTAATTCATCGGGCCCCGCTTGGTACTCACGAGCGTTTCATTGGATTTTTGATAGAACATTATGCAGGAAAATTTCCAATGTGGCTTTCACCTCAACAGGTGATTATATTACCGGTGGGAGAAAAATTTCTTTCGTATGCAGAAAATGTTATGCAACAAATAAAAAATAATGATATTCGCTGCACACTTGATGACCGGAATGAAAAAATTGGAAAGAAAATCCGCGATGCTGAAATTAAACATATCCCTTGCATGTTGATTGTAGGAGAGAAAGAGCAGGCTGCTCAACAAGTGAGTTTCAGAAAACAGGGTGTAGGAGACAAAGGAGTTATGAGCGTGGACGAATTTATTTCACTTGCAAAAACTGAAATCAACAATTACAGATAAACTCTAAATTTTTATACCATAGCACAACCTTACTATCGCCCTCAACCCTTTAGAAAAAAAGAAAGAGAGCACAGAATTAATGAAGACATCACAGCACCGAAAGTTCGGGTTGTTGGTGATGGAATCGAATCATCCGTGATGAATATCCGTGATGCCATTCGTTTCGCAAAAGACCGGGCTGCAGACCTTGTAGAAATTTCTCCTAATGTAGATCCACCTATTTGCAAGGTGATTGACTATAGTAAATATCTATATGAAAAAAAGAAAAAGGACAAGGAGCAAAAAGCAAAACAGACAAAAAATGTGATGAAAGAAATCAGATTCACTCCTAACACCGATGATCATGATTTCGAATTCAAAACCAAGCATGCTGAAAAGTTTTTGAAGGAAGGTGCTAAGGTTAAAGCTTATGTTCACTTTCGTGGTAGAAGCATTGTGTTTAAAGACCGGGGGGAATTATTACTTCTAAAATTTGTAGAAAAACTTCAGGATTTCGGAACGCTTGAAGCCCTTCCGAAACTCGAGGGGAACAGAATGAATATTATTCTTAACCCGAAGGGGAGGAAAGGATAAAAAAAAGACCTCTGATTTTTCAGAGGTCTTTTTTTTCGATAATGAAAAAAATTATTTTCCAAGATAAGTTCTGAGAGATCTTGTATGCGTTGTTTTTCTTAACCTCTTGATAGCTTTCTCTTTTATTTGACGAACCCTTTCACGGGTCAAATTAAATCGGCGGCCTATTTCATCAAGGTTTTGTTCTTCTTCTCCGTTTATTCCAAAATAACAGCTCACGATCATAGCATCTCGATGATTCATGGTTTTCAATAATCCTTCAATATCCTTCTTAAGCGATTCATTATTGAGAATATCATTTGCACTTCCTTTTAAATCTTCACCCGCGAAGAAATCAATCATAGTTGCATCTTCTCCTTCGCCAACAGGAGCATCCATACTAATTGTTTTGCTCATGCCCTTCATCATTTCATCGATATCCTTTTCAGTAACATCCATCAATTCGGCAAGTTCGCTCTTTGATGGTTCACGCTCGTAACGCTGCTCAAACTTGATCATCATTTTATTAATCTTGCTGTAAGAGCCAACCTTATTAAGAGGTAAACGAACAAGACGAGCATTCTCCACCAATGCCTGAAGAATTGATTGACGAATCCACCACACTGCATAGGAGATAAATTTGAATCCTCGGGATTCATCAAATCTTTGGGCAGCTTTTATCAAGCCAATATTGCCTTCATTTATCAGATCAGCGAGACCTAAGCCTTGATTCTGATATTGTTTAGCAACAGAAACAACGAATCGAAGGTTTGCACGAGTCATTTCCTCTAAAGCATCTGTATCTCCGGCCTTAATTCTTTTAGCCAAAACAACTTCTTGTTCTGCTGTAATCATCGGCAGTTTCGCGATATCGGATAAATATCTCTCCAGGGAATCATTTTCTCTCTGGGTAATCTGCTGGGTAATTTTTAATTGTCTCATAGTATAAATCTGTGTTTTTTAAACGCTCAGTGTAAGTTAATGTTTCAATGCTTTGTTCACAATCAAATTCCAAGTGTCACTTCCTCAACACACATTAGACGGAATTTTGTTCCAAAATGTTGTGGGTGTTTGTCATAAAATTGTAAAAAATATTTACGGTGTTCATTCAATAAAGGATTGGGAGCTTTTATTCCTTTTCAAACATCATACCTCTTCAATATGAAGGTAACAAGGAATATTAATTCATCTGAATGAAAGCGTAATGAACCTTCACAGATCAAAATTTCCAAGCAATAAGTTCCAGTTTAAATTGCGCAATTAAAATTTTTAGAATGAAAAAAACACTTTTTCTCATTAGCTTTTTTTTAATTCTTGCATTCAACAGTTTTTCTTTTACTCAAATTGTGAATGTGGCTAACACTGTATTTAGTCCGGGCAACTTCACTATTAATCTTGGTGATTCAGTAAAATGGGTTTGGGTTAGCGGATCGCACACTACGACATCTACTACAATTCCTGCGGGAGCAACCGCATGGAATTCTACCATTAGCCAGAATATTACTTCGTTTACTTATGTTCCGAATGTTATTGGAACTTATAACTATCACTGCACTATTCATCCAACCATGATTGGACAGTTTACAGTTGCATGTCCGACTCCTTCAGTTTCAATTATTAATCCAGTTCCTGTTACAGTGTGTCAAGGGGCAATAGTTTTGCTAAATTCTAATGCGGCCGGTGGAACCACTTCATACGCATATCAATGGCAATCGGCTCCTTCGGCCACATCCGCCTGGACAAATATTAATGGGGCTACAAACTCATCATACGGTGCAAGCGTTAATCCACCTTCTTCTTCCACTTATTACCGAGTGATGGTGACGAATAGCTGTGGGAACACAGCTGTTTCTCTGCCTATGCAAGTGACTTTAATTACAATTAATGTGGGTGTAACTCCTTTTCAGAGTTCGGTATGTTCAGGAGGCTGTGTGAATCTTTCTGCCTCCGCGACTTCTAATGGAGGAACGCTTAGTGGATCATATAGCTGGAGCCCTGCTTCAGGGTTAAATTCAACAACAGGAAGTAGTGTAACAGCTTGCCCGGTTAACTTTACTACATACACTGTTACATTTCTAGCAACTAATGGATGCACAGGATCAGGAAATGCTTTTGTATCCATTGCTCCCCAGATTATCATTTCTGAAACTCATATAAATGCTACTTGTGGATTTGCCAATGGAAGTATCGACTTAACAGTTACAGGTGGTGTTGCTCCATATACATATCACTGGAGCAATGGCGCAACTGTACAGGATATTACCAATCTTGCCTCTGCGTCATATGCAGTTACAGTTTCTAATTCTACAAACTGTTCTTCGGTGCTTACTGTGGTTATTACAAATACTAACGGACCAACGCTTTCAGAAACGCATGTAAATCCTTCTTGCGGATTAGCGAATGGAAGTATTGATATCACAGTGAATGGTGCAGCACCATACACTTACAATTGGAGCAACGGATCGAATACACAAGATCTGAACAATCTTTCTGCAGGAACCTACAGTTTTACAGTTACTGATGCAAATGGATGCACTTCAACTTTAACCATTTCGCTTACCGGAGGAAATGCAATCACTTTATCTGAATCGCATGTTAACACTAATTGCGGACAATCGAATGGCTCGATTAACCTTACTGTTTCTCCTGTTGGGAATTACAGTTATGTCTGGAGTAATGGTGCTACCACTGAAGATATCAGCGGATTATCTGCAGGAACTTACACTGTTACGGTTCAGTCAACAGGAGCAGGCTGCACTTCTACATTAACGATTAACATTACCTCTATTTCCGGAACAGCGCTTTGCCAGATTCAATCTGGAACAGCGTCGTTTTGTGCTGGTGGAAGTGCAGTGCTTGCAATAACACCTGTCGGAACCGCATACCAATGGATGAAGAATGGGACCAATATTTCTTCTGCTACAAATGCCACTTACACAGCAACTATTTCGGGTTCTTATTCCTGTTCCGTAACTTATTCATGCGGAACTGCTGTCAGCAACGCCATTCAGATTACAAAACTAGCGACACCTACTGCGACCATTTCCGCAAACGGACCTCTTTCATTTTGTCAGGGGCAGAGTGTAACACTTAATGTAAATGTGCAAGTTGGAGTGACATACCAATGGAGAAAAAACGGAGTGAACATTGCAGGAGCGACCAACTCTTCTTACACAGCGACCATTGCCGGAAACTATAGAGTGCTGGTTACAAAAATTTCAACCGGATGCACCAAGCTTTCAGGACAGGCAACAGTTAGTATTGTATGCCGCGATGAGCAATTGGCTTCGGACAATTCGCGAGTAACAGTTTATCCGAATCCGTTTAGTGAAAAATTTTCAATCCAACTGAACACGGTTTCTGATTTAAAAGCGTTTAACCTGGTGGGTCAGCAGGTTTTTGAAATGAAAAATGTTTCTGGAACCGTGACAGCTGGGGAAACTTTGCTTCCCGGGATTTACATTTTATGTATCACGGAAAACGGTATCAGAAAATCAGTTGTTAGAATTGTTAAGACTGAATGATTTAGTTTTTGTTTTAACAAATTCTTTGTACCGTTATTAAGAATCAAATACTATTTCCTAAATTCCGGTGCAACCAGCAACTCTTTGGATCCTGATGTATATTCATAAAAACCTTTTCCGCTCTTCACTCCCAGGAAGCCGGCTGTAACCATGTTTACTAACAACGGGCAAGGGGCATACTTTGAATTCCCAAAACCATCATAAAGTACTCGAAGAATACTGAGGCAAACATCGAGACCAATAAAATCGGCGAGTTGAAGCGGGCCCATCGGATGAGCCATTCCAAGTTTCATCACTGTATCAATTTCACTGACTCCGGCAACACCTTCGTGCAGCGTCTGTACGGCTTCATTAATCATTGGCATCAATATTCTGTTTGCAACAAAGCCCGGATAGTCATTCACTTCAACTGGAATTTTTCCAAGCGTCGCACTCATATCCATCACCTGCTTAGTTACAGCGTCAGATGTTGCATATCCGCGAATGACTTCAACCAGTTTCATCACCGGAACAGGATTCATAAAGTGCATTCCAATCACCTTGTCTGCGCGTTTGGTGACAGACGCTATTTTGGTTATAGAAATAGAAGAAGTGTTGGTAGCCAAAATGGTTTCCGGAGCACAAACAGAATCTAGTTCCCGAAAAATTTTTAACTTTAGTTCTGTGTTTTCAGTAGCCGCTTCTACTACAAGTTCAGCACCCTTTATTCCGGATTCCATTGAGTTTGAAGTAGCGATATTTGAAAGTGTAGATGCCTTCTCACTTTCGTTTATGATTGCCTTTGAAATTTGGCGATCCAGATTTTTTGTAATTGTCGCTACAGCCTTGTCTAATGCCGGTTGCGAAACATCAATAAGTGTGACTTTAAATCCTTTTGATGCAAATACATGTGCTATGCCGTTTCCCATTGTGCCTGCACCGATAACTGAAATATTTTTCATTTGAAATTTTTTTATTGTATCCCGAAATTTTTTCGGAGCCGGCGAAATTAACAGCAGGTTTTTCTAAGTGAAATTTTCGATAACTGCTTAGTATCCCATGTCATAATTCTGTTGATCCTGCATAGGATTTTGTTTCCGCGCCTCCTTTGATTGCTGCCCCATTTTTACAGTGAAGGAAAGATTCACATATGTCCAGTCGCGTTTGCGATAAGTGTCCGCATTGAAAGTAGAAGTATAAGCGTAAAAATGAAATGCGCGCGAATTGAAAACATCTGACCAGTTGAGAACGAGCATACCTTTTCCTTCCCAAAAATCCTTTCTAAGAGAGGCATCTACTGAATACATTGGAGAAGAAATTCCCTGAAGCAATATCATTTTGGGTTGATAGTTTCCGTTTGCCTGGAATTCAAAAGATTTTAAAAACTTGATATTCGTACCGATTTTTAAGTTCAGGTTAATGCCTGAATTAGAATAGGCATCAACAAGGTTATTCCCATTCAGATAAGTTCGGTAAGCATTGATGTTAGTATTGAGAGAAATTTTCTTTGTGAAAGAATGCCTAGTGAAAATTTCAATTCCGGCGTTTTGAGAGTAACTAAGATTTTGAAAAGAAACAATAGAAATTCCTGAGGGCTCAATGTTACGAACCCGCTGAATCTGATTGTTTACTTGCCGGAAAAAAACGGTTGTTGAAATAGTGTGGGAAGGAAAATATTTCTGATAGTTCAATTCATAAGCATCGATCAATTCGGGTTTAAGATTTGGATTTCCAATCCGGATATTGAGCGGATCACTGTAATCAGGAAATGGATTTAATTGCATAGACTGCGGACGATTAATTCTTCTTGAATAGGAGAGTTGTATTTCCTGATCGCCGGTAAATTTTCGGTTAACGAAAATGGAAGGAAATAAATTAACATAGCTGTCACTTACTTCGTTGTTGTTTACCAATTGCTGAACAAGCAACATTGTTTGTTCTGCACGAACACCACCCTTAATTCCTATCTTACCAAATTGTTTTGATGAGGTGATATAAGCTGCCACAACACTTTGGTTATAATCTAAAGAATTGATTCTGGAACTGTCAGGCGCTGCTGTTCCCGTTTGCTGGTTGAGTGAATCTGCATACAAACTTCCAATTGCGATTGTGTAATTTCCCTTAAGCCCGCTTTCGAACGAAAACTTTTTAATCTTAAAATCGAAATCAGTTTGCGCAGTGTTTGAAAAAATTTCAGCATGTGTAATCGCCTTGCTCAATTGTGGAGAGGTAGTGTCTTCATTTCCTGAAAGTGTTAAACCCTGCTGAGTGTAAATAGAAGTATTATCAACCTGAACAAGCGAACTGTTTGCTGAAATATTGAGCGAAGTTTTTTCGGTGAACTTGTTTTGATAAGTGAGTGAAATATTCCCGTTCTTCATTTCATTTTCTGAAAATGAATTTCGGTAATATCGAAGGTAGGATTCATCTGTTGAATCAAGAAAATTGTAATTGTTATATTCAACCTGATCAGAATTTCCGATTGATCCGGTGTAACTGGCCGTTAGTGTTTGTTTTTTAGAAATTGTAAACTCAGTATTTCCGGTCAGGTTATAAGAAATATTTTTATTACTGCCATTGCTAAATTGCTGTATAGAATATTTTGGAAATCCGGGAAGAAAATTTTCTCTGAAACTTGTTCCCCTTGCTGGTGATGTAGTATATTTTATACCGGCATTATTACTTAAAGACCATTTTCCTTTTCTGTAATTCAAAACGCCGGAAACATTTCCTCTTTTCAAATATCCGGCTCCCAGAGTTATGCTGCCATTAGTTCCACTTGTGGTATTTTGTTTTGTCACTATGTTGATGATGCCGTTCATTCCTTCCGCATCATATTTTGCTGAAGGATTTGTTATCAGCTCAATACTCTTGATTGTATTGGCAGGAATTTGTTCCAGTATCTGTGATCGGTTATCAGGATTAAGCCCGCTCGGTTTTCCGTTGATGAATATTTGAACATCTTCTCCTCCTCGAACTGAAATTTTTCCGTCTGCATCAATATTGATCGCCGGAATTTGTTTCATGATGTCGAGCGTGCTGCCGCTAATTGAAAAATTATTTCTGTCTACATTAAAAATTTTCTTTTCAAAGTTTTGTTGAAAAGCATCTCGTTGAGTTTCAACTGTAACATCATTCAAAGTAGTTACATCTTTTTGAAGAAGAATATCTGATAATATTAAATTACTATTTCCTGCAAAAACAATTGTATCAATTTTTGTTTTGAAGCCAATAAACGAAACCCTCATCTGGTAATTTCCGGGTTTAATTTTTTCTATTCTGAAGATTCCTGAAGAATCTGCCATAGTACCAAATACAACAGTGGAATCACCCGTGCTTCTTAGAATTACTGAAGCATAACCGACAGGTTGTTTTGAAACCTCATCTGTCACTTTTCCATTTAATTCATTTTGCAGCGACTGCGAGTTTGTATAAAATGAATTAAATAAAATTAAGAATGAGGCAAGGAAGAAATGGCGCATTCGATATTTTTTCAAACGGGCGCAAATGTCGTGGGTTGAAACGGAAAACAATTTTTGAAAAACAAACAGTAAAACCTTTTAAAAATGGTGGCGTAACGGTGCGGCGAATTGTCAACCACCACAATGCCACACAATACCAAGAGCATACTTCTTAGTCTATTTACACTTTTTACGGCTTTCAATGTGTTAGCCCAGCCAGTTGCAGATTTTTCTGTCAGCCTTCCGAGTCCGGCTTGTAATCCTGCAGTCGCCAGTTTTACAAACCTGAGTACAGGAACACCACCGCTTTCTTATCAATGGAATTTTGGTGTCAACGCTGGTGTAAATTCCATTTTTACAAATCCTTCAACTACATACCTCAATTGCGGAACATATGTTGTCACACTAACTGTAACTGATGGAAACGGACAAACCGACATCAAGACGCAATCGATTACAATTCACTGCATGCCCACTGCGAGTTTTATTACAACAGGTGCATCAGGATGCGCTCCACTCGTCTCAACATTATCAAGCACAAGCACTGCAGGCAGCGGAGTAATATCTTCTTATCAATGGGATTTTGGAGATGGAAGCCCTACCGGAAGCGGTTCTTCTGTTACGCACACATACACAACTCAAGGATGCAAAACTGTTACACTTATTGTAACCAATTCTTTTGGATGTTCTGATGATACCACGCTTGCAGCTGCGGTTTGTGTTACCACAAAACCAAATATTACTTACAATGCTACTCCGCTAAATGCTTGCTCGGCACCACTCACCACCACTTATAATTCGAATGTGAGTGGCGGCACCGCACCCTTTAGTTATCAATGGAGTTTCCCGGGGGGTAGTCCTTCCTCTTCAACGAATACAAACCCGTCAGTAACTTATAATAGTGCTGGTACTTATTCTTCAAAATGCATAGTAACAGATGCTAATGGTTGCAGTGATACACTTATAAAAAATAATTATGTTACAGTTGGAAACCTAGCAGCTCAATTTTCAATAACCGGAACTCAAGGTTGTATTCCATATACTGTCAGTGTTTCTGGAATGAACAATGTGCAAAGCTGGAATTGGACTACCACACCAGCAGCTTCACCTGCAACTGCAAGCGGACAAAACGCATCATTCACATTTAATTCTCCGGGCAGTTATCAATTGTGTTTATCAGTTGTTTTTAACAACGGTTGCATAGCACAGAAATGCACAACGGTAGTTGTTGCAAATACACCGACTGCAAACTTCTCTGCCAGCGGAAATGTGCCGACATGTAATCCTCCGCTCAACATCACCTACACTAATACTTCCATAGGAAATAACCTGACTTACAGTTGGAGTTTTCCGGGAGGAACACCTGCATCTAGTACTGCTCAAAACCCTCCTGTAATCCATTACAACTCTTGTGGAAATTATTCTGTCTCTTTAACTGTAACGAATGCTGCAGGATGCAGCAACACAAAGACGATTTCGAACTTTGTAAATATTGATTGCCCGGTTGCAGCATTTGTGGCAACTCCTACATCAGGTTGTGCGCCGCTCACGGTTGTATTTAACAGCACAGCATCTACAGGAACTCCTACACAATGGAAATGGAACTTCGGTGACACCGGAAATCCAAATGCAGTTCAAAGCACTCAACAGAATCCAACTCATGTATTCAACAATCAGGGTTGTTATGATGTGCGGCTTATTATAACTAACGCACAAGGTTGCACTGATACGGTTCTTATTACACAGGCTGTATGTGTTGGTCAGGTTCCGGTTGCAAATTTTTCTGTTGGAACTGATACTGCTTGTGCAGGAATGAATGTGGCATTCACCAATCTAAGCACGGGAACAAATGGTGGAACAAGTTATCAGTGGGATTTTCAGAATCTTCCATTCAATACGCAATCAACTCAGCAAAACCCAAATTTTAATTACAGTGACACCGGTTGGATGAATGTGACTCTTATCGTTTGCAATTTTGGTTGTTGTGATACACTCAAAATCGACAGTGCGGTTCTTATCATTCCACCGATAGCGAAGTTTACTATAGAAAAAAATTGTTCAACACCTCACACTGTAATTCTTCACGGCGGATCATCAATCGACGCCGATTTATATAGCTGGCAGGTAAACGGAGGCAGTGCGTCTTCACTTACTGACTCCACCATCACGGTAACCTATCCTTCCAGCGGCAGCTACACAATAAAACTTACAGTAACCAATCTCGCAACAGGTTGCACCGATTTAAAAACTTTAACCATTCAAATACGAGATGTTCATGCAAACTTTTCTGCGCCTTCCGGTTGTCATCCGCTATCTTTCTGTTTTACTAATTCTTCTGTTGATGCTTCATCGTATCAATGGAAAATCTTTGATTCAACTGGAGCGGTAATTTTTACTTCTACTGCTGCAGCCCCATGCACCACGCTAAGCAACATGGGAAAATATTCTGTTCAATTGATAGCCACTGATGTGAACGGCTGCGTTGATACAATGTATAAGCCTGATTATATAAAAGTATGGGGAAGTATTCCGGATTTCATAGCCACACCGCTTAGTGGATGCACGCCATTGAATGTGGCATTTACCGGAACTTATATAGCTCCTTATTCGACTTCATTTAATTTCAAATATGTTTTTGGCGATCCGCTTTCAGGAAATGCAAATACGGCAAACACACAAAATGCCAACCATACTTATAATCAAAGCGGAAGCTATTCAGTTACATTTTATGTAATGGATAATCATGGTTGCCAGGATTCAATTACTAAATTGAATTACATCAATGCGTTTTCTCCGGCAATTGATTTTGGTGCCATAGCACCAAATGTTTGTCTCGGTTCTCCGGCTTGCTTCTTTAATAACACAACAGGAAATGGAAATATTACTTATCAATGGGATTTTGGTGATGGAAATACTTCAACAGCAATAAGCCCTTGTCATAATTATTCAGCAAATGGAGTTTATCCTGTTACACTAACTGCAACAGATAATGGCGGTTGTGTATCTACAATGACTGATTCTTCTTCGATATCGGTTAGTATGCCTACTGCAAACTTTATTGCAGATACAACAAACTCAACTTGTCCTCCGCTTGCAGTCAACTTCAATAATCTTTCAACAGATACTGATAGCTTAACTACATATCTCTGGGATTTTGGAGACGGAAATACCTCTTCGATTCAAAATCCATTTCA
Organism: Bacteroidota bacterium; assembly: GCA_003455275.1. Lineage (GTDB taxonomy): Bacteria > Bacteroidota > Bacteroidia > Chitinophagales > UBA10324 > CAXBPY01. The sequence goes on from DMRR01000155.1 coordinate 17,724, forward strand.
TATTTACAATGTTGCCGGTAGTTATGATGTTATGCTGATTGCGACTGATGCAAACGGTTGCAGCGACACAATTATATTTCTAAACTACATCATCATAGGCGGACCTAGCGCGAGTACAGCATCGATTATGGGAAGCGGATGTATTCCATTAAATGCATGTTTTTCTGCTAACGCGAATAATGCAGTTACAATCGATTGGAATATGGGAGATGGAAATGTTTTCTCAAACAACCTTGATTCCATTTGTTATACCTACAACACACCCGGAATATTTTATCCTCAAGTTATCTTAAGTGATGGAAATGGTTGTAATGTGTCAATAGCACTCGATACTGTTGTGGTTGGAACCCCCGCAGTGAATTTCGGATCAACGCCAAACCCTCTTTGTGATGCAGGGACAGTTTCATTTACTGATTCAACTTATGCTACAGGGCCAATTGCCTCGTGGAGCTGGAATTTTGGTGATCCATTAAGTGGGGCTGCAAATATTTCTTCCATACAAAATCCAACGCATTTCTATTCTGCTCCCGGACTATATCCCGTTTCACTTTCAGTTATTACAGCATCAGGTTGCTCAGGAATTTTAGTTGATACAATTTTTATTTATTCTTCTTCCAATGCATCGCTTGGAGCAGACGATTCAGTAATCTGCCCGAATCAGTTTGTTGCTTTTAAAGACCTTTCGACTCCACTAGGTTCAATTATAAACTGGAGCTGGAATTTCGGAGATCCCCTCAGTGGTGCAGCTAATAATTCATCACAGCAAAACCCTGTTCACCAGTTTTCAATTCCGGGTTCGTATACAGTTACTCTTACCATAACTAATAGCAATGGATGTGTTACTTCCGCCTCAATGCCCGTCACTGTAGTTGGAAACCCAACCGCAGCTGCCGGACCAGATGCAAGTATTTGTTTAAATACAAACACGACTCTTAATGCCACTGGTGGAATTCTTTTCAACTGGTCTCCGTCTCTAGGATTGAATGATTCAACTATTGCCTCACCCATAGCGGCTCCATTATCAACAACAACTTACGATTTGGTAGTGACTGATTTGAATGGATGCACGGCCACTGACCAGGTTATAGTCACTGTTCTTCCTCTTCCTTCAGTTTCAGCAAAGCAAGACACTACGATTTGCCCCGGGCAGAATGTGCAGCTTCAAGCTGCCGGTGCAACAACATATTCATGGAGTCCATTAACTGGATTAAACAACGGAGGAATTGCTAATCCAACTTCATCAACAAATGTTTCTACAACCTATACTGTTACCGGGACAGATGGAAATGGATGCACGAATTCAGCAAGCGTATTTGTCAATTTGTTTCCACAACCAGTTGCAGATGCCGGTCCTGATGTTGCAATTTGTTATGGTAGCACCACGCAGCTAAATGGCAACGGTGGTATAAACTTTTCGTGGTCACCTGCTGCCATCGTGGATTCAGCAAACAGTTCTACAACCACAACAACTCCCGTAATAACTACGACCTACACACTCACTATTGTTGATGTCAATGGATGTTCAGCAAGTGATAATGTTACAGTGAATGTAAATGCGCTTCCGGTCATGAATGCAGGAGCTGATGTGCAAATCTGTTTTCAAACTTCTACTCAGCTCAATGCTACAGGTGCGTCATCGTATTTATGGTCGCCTGATTCGTTGCTTAGTTCATCAACTGGATCATTAACTAATTCTTTCAACGATACAACAACAACATTTTATGTTGTAGGAACAGATGTTAATGGATGTTCGGCAATGGACTCTGTGACAGTATTTGTGATTCCTCAAATGATTGCAGCCGTAGGTCAGGGCGCGACAATTTGCCCGGGGGGAGTGGTGCAGTTGTTTGCTTCCGGTGGTACTCAATACACATGGTCACCTTCGGAAAGTTTGGATAATGCCTTTCTTCCAAACCCTACTTCTGCTCCTTTATTATCTACGACTTATACAGTGATTGTTTCAGATGGGGTATGCGATTCGGATACATTAAATGTCACTATAAATGTTAATCAATCACCATACTGCAATGCAGGTCAGGATTACAATGTTCCTGTTGGAACGCAAGTAATATTAAATGGCCAATCAACTCAAGGTTCAACCTACAGCTGGAGCCCATCATCCGGCCTTAGTTGTACAGATTGTTTAAACCCTGAAGTTACAGCCACCGAAAACACAACTTATACACTCACCACTACTTCATCAGATGGATGCAAGTCGGAGGATGAGATGGTCATAATTGTCTCATGCGAAGGAGATCTGGTGTTCGTTCCAGATGCATTTACTCCAAACGGAGATAACAGAAATGACAAGTTCCGTGTTCGTTCACTGGGTATTAAAGAGTTAAACTTTTTCAGGGTGTATAACAGATGGGGGCAAATAGTTTGGGAAACAACAGACTTTAGTTCATCATGGGATGGAACATTTAAGGGATACAAACTTCCTCCGGGAGTGTATGTTTACGATCTGGATGCAGTCTGCTCAGGTGGTGAAAACATCCATAAAACCGGAAATGTCACATTAATACGCTGAACGGGGAAACAAAAGCCATTTCAAAACATAAAAGCGCAATTGAGAAATAAAAACCTTTTAGAAAAATTAAAGAACTCTTCGCTAAATAAATAAATGACGATGAAAAAAATTTACTCACTCTTAATCTTAAGTCTCGCACTCACTCAAGTGAAAGCGCAGGATATACACTTCTCGCAGTTTTTCGCTGCGCCGATGTTTATTAATCCAGCGAAGACGGGATTCTTTGACGGCAATTACCGAATGACAGCGATCTATAGAAATCAATGGCGAAGCGTAACTGTTCCTTATCAAACAATCAGCGGGACTCTTGATTTTAGCATCCCAACCGGCTTTAATAAAAAAGACATGTTTGGAATTGGAATGATTTCTTATAGTGACCGCGCCGGTGATTCGCATTTCACCACAAATTATTTCGAAGGATCAATTGCCTATAATAAAGCTCTTGACCGTTGGGGAAAGAGTTATCTTGGTTTTGGAATGCAAACAGGTTATTACAGTAACTTTATAGATTATCAATATCTCTCTTTCGATGAAAACTTTGAAGGTGGTTCAACAACTGAAAATTTTGCTTACAATCAATTAGGATTTTTAGATGTTGGTGCTGGAATTGACTGGAATTACATACCAAGCAAGGACATGAATTTTAATGCCGGTTTTACAATGTCTCACATCAATGAACCGATGCAAACTTTTATGGATGACATTACATCGCACCTTCCCCGTAAATATTTATGGCATGCAGGCGCAATGCTTCCGTGCGGAGGAATGGCAGCAATCTATCCGCGAATTTCATACAGTGCTCAGGGTCCTCACCAGGAATTGGTTTTTGGATCATTTGGAAAATTTGCTATGGATAAGAGAGCCAACCAGGAGAAATCAGTCTATTTCGGAATACTTGACAGGTGGAAAGATGCTGTAATTCTTATGGCAAGAATGGATATCAATGAGGTGTCAATTTCATTTGCTTATGATGTTAACTACTCCAAACTCGCTAAAGCCAGCAATGGACAGGGTGGGCCAGAGTTAGCGATTCAATACATCGGCGACATTCCTTCACTTAAAAAGAACAAAGTTTTCTGTCCGAAATTCTGATAATAGTTATTCGTAGATCGTTATCCGTTACTGGTAAATACAATTAAACTGAAACTCGCGAATAACAATTAGCTCATAACAATTGACGCTCCTTACAAATTTAGGTTGACAGTATCGGCAAATTAATCCGATACAATAACGGCTGTGTGTGGTGCACAGCCGTTTTCATTTTATTTGCAAAATGTTTTCTGAAAATATTGAAGAAAGAATTTTCGAACTGAAATCTGAAAATGATTTTCTTCAACTGGCGCTTGAAATATTTCAGGTGCAGGCGAGAGAAAATAATGTTTACAAAGAGTTTATTGAATTACAGAAAGTGAATGTGGATGCAGTGAACTCATTGGAGAAAATTCCCTTTCTGCCGATTGAGTTTTTTAAGACACATGAAGTGGTGACCGGAAATTTTTCTGCTGAAAAAATATTCAGCAGCAGTGGAACCACTTCTGAAAACAGAAGCAATCATTTTGTGAAATCACTTTCACTCTATGAAAAAAGTTTTCTTGAATCGTTCCGGAAATTTTTTGGTGAACCAAGTGAATTTGTTTTTCTCGCGCTGCTTCCATCTTACATTGAGCGAAATGATTCGTCGCTGATTTACATGACGGAGAAGTTGATTCACCTCAGCAATGATTCGCGCTCAGGATTTTACCTCGAATCAAATTCAGAATTGCTCAACACTTTGCATGAACTGAATGCAGAAAAAAAGAAACACATTTTACTCGGAGTCACTTTTGCGTTACTTGATTTTCCTTTTCAGAAAAACGAAAACTATTTGCATACAATTATTATGGAAACCGGCGGGATGAAAGGTAGAAGAAGGGAAATGATTCGTGAGGAAGTGCATCAATTGCTGAAGGAGAAAAGTGGCACTGAAAAAATTTATTCGGAATACGGAATGACTGAACTTCTTTCCCAGGCATATTCAAAAGGCGAAGGAAATTTTCTGACACCTCCGTGGATGAAAATTCTTATTCGCGAAGCGAATGATGTAAATGAAATTCTTGTGCAGAAACAAAGCGGAGCAATTAATGTGATTGACCTTGCAAACATTCATTCGTGCTGCTTCATTGCGACTTCTGATCTGGGGAAAATTAATTCCGATGGAAGTTTTTCTGTTCTCGGAAGAATGGACAACTCGGATGTGCGTGGTTGTAATCTGATGATTGGATAATGTTGGGACGAGAGAGAGGGGCGAGTGTCGAGTGAAATACATTACCACTCTCCTGCATAATCTAGTTTCTCTCCACAAGTTGATTTCAGATAATCATATTTCAATTTCGTTATTTGGCGGATGTGCAGGTAATCATGCGCGAGCCAATTGGAGAGAAGCAATGATGCGCGCACAGCACCAACCTTTGGATGGATGTAAGCGTTTTCCCAATTTGGATTTTCAAGTGACCGAAGCCATGCAATAGAATTTTTTCTTTCAGCAAGAAATGCAAGGACGCGCTCTTCGAAATTCTGTTCCATGTATTTTCTTTCCGTAACCCACTCAGGCGGATTGATTTTTATCCATTCAGCAGAAGGATTCTCTAAAGTTGATTATACACGCGCGCGAAAATCTTCGCGCTCTTCATCATAAAGATGACAAGCCGCTTCAAGCAGGCACCATTTCTCAGGAGATTGCCTGAACCGAATTTCATCTTCACTCAAATTGCTGAAGAGCGATTTGAAAACAGAACTGTTTTTCTCTAAAGAAGAGATAATGTATTCGGATGAAAAATTTTCATTCATGATTTTGATACTTTTAAAAACTCTTCCCAAAAATGGGGGAAAGACTTATTCACCACATTTTCATTTTCTATTTCGACCGAAGGAAGAATTGAAGCAAGCGGAGCGAGTGACATAGCAATGCGATGATCATTGTAAGTTGATATTTGATGGTTGATAGTTGGTGGTTGGATGCAACCCGATATAGAAAAAATATTTTTCGCTTGCTTCACTTTGCAACCAAGCTGCGAGAGAATTTTTTCAAACACATTTGCCCGCTCGCTTTCTTTTGAGTTAAGATGAGAGATGTTTTTGAATGTTGCTGATATTCCGCACGCAGCGCAGGTTACAACCAATGCAGGAAAAAGATCAGGTGTGTCCTTCAAATCAAAAATCAAATGTTGTTTGCTGTTCATGGGTGCATTCGTGGCAGAATTATTTTCGATGACAGCTCCTTTAGAATTAAAAGTTGTTTTCACTCCAAACGCTTCAAAGATTTCTGCAACGATGCTGTCGCCCTGCAATGAATTTTTTTTCAAACCACGAAGCAACAATTTGCTTTTTGGTTTCTGTGCAACGAGTTCGTAGAAATAAGATGTCGCGCTCCAGTCAGCTTCCACTGAAAATTTTTTTTCTGAATAATTTCCTTTCGCAACACTTATAGTATTTCCATTCCATTTTACATCTCCTCCAAATTGTTGCATGAGTTGCATGGTCATTTCTATGTAAGGCATGCTCACTGTTTTTCCTTTCAGCGTGAGTTGCAATCCGTTTTTCATGCGCGGCGCAACAAGCAGCAATGCGGAAATGAACTGACTGCTTATGCTTGCATCAATAGAAATTTTTCCTCCGTCTAACTCTTTTCCTCGAATGGAAATAAAATTTTTCTTCGGCTGAATTTCAGCGCCGAGTTTTTTTAGTGCATCTATGAGAGGAATAAGCGGTCGCTCAAATAATCTTTTGTTTCCTGTTAACTTCCATTCGCCATTTGTGCAAGCGAGATAAGCGAGAAGAAAACGAAAAGTAGTTCCGCCTTCGCCGGCATCAATGGTGTTTGATTTCAGTTCGAGTGCGCGGATGAGATTTTGAGAATCGTCCGAATCAGAAATATTTTTGATTTGAAATTTCTTTTCAGACAATGCTTGAATTATCAAAACACGATTGCTGATGCTTTTAGAGGAGGGAAGTTTTATTTCTCCTGAAACGGGTTTTGCAATTTGAAGAAGAGTTAGTGACACAAATCAACTTTTGATATACTCATTCAAACTTGCCTCAATCTTCTTTAGAGAAACCTCATTCTCCCAATTTGCTTTCCCAATTTTTTCCAAGAGTGCCGGTTTCACTTTCCTGTTTTCGTTTTTCTTGTCGGAAGAAATGAAGGAGAGAATCTCCGGCAGCTCACTTTCGGAAAATTCCACGCGCGGGAAATTGATTTTCAGAAATTCAATTTCAGCGTGAAAGAAATTTTTCTTTTTGAAAACCTGCTCGCTCAATCGCAACTCGCAAATCATTCCGGCGGCAACTGCCATGCCGTGCGGCACAGGGCGACCTTTCTCTAAGCAAAAACTTTCGAGCGCATGACCAACAGTGTGACCGAGATTCAGTTGTTTGCGAATGCCGTGGTCTTTTAAATCCTTGTCCACAATTTTCAATTTGAATTTGATGGCGGAAGCAATCACATCTTCTGTATTTTCCTTCGAAGAAAAATGTTCAAGAAAATTTTTCCACCTTTTCTTTCCATCGAGCAGCGCCTGTTTTGCAATTTCGCCATAGGCGCTTTTCATTTCCAAATCAGAAACACTCTTTAACCAACTCACTGAAATAAAAATTGCTTTCGGGTGAGCGAATGTTCCGAGTTGATTTTTCTTGAAACCGAAATCCACGCCGTTCTTTCCGCCAATAGCCGCATCGGTCATGGAAAGAAGTGTGGTGGGAACATTGATGAAATCAATTCCGCGCTTGAACACCGAAGCCGCGAATGCGCCGGTATCGCTCACCACTCCGCCGCCAAGATTTATGAGCAACGATTTTCTATCAGCAACGGGAAGCATTTTGTTCCAAACAGCAATAGCAGTTTCCAGCGTTTTGTTTTCCTCGCCTGCTTCAATGTTTATGTGAAAAAAAATTTTCAATCGTGTGAGCGCGAGAAATTCTTCCAGGCAAAATTCCTGTGTGTTGGAATCAGTGAGCACAATCACTGAAGAATATTTTTTTTCTTTCAGAAAACTCCGCAGCGATTTCAGCTTCGCATCAATATGAACGGAATAAAATTTTCCTTTAATGACTTCGGACTCTTTCATGCACTTTAACTTGTTCTAAACTTTCGAGCGACCATGCTTCTGCTCCGCCTGAAAAATAAGAGCGCGTTTCACTCCAGATTGCTTTGAACAATTCGCTGAAGCGATACTTGTTTAATGCAGCTTCGTCGCGCCAAATGCTGTATGTAAAAATTACATCGTGCGCGCCTGCTTCTTGTAGCAATTCAAGATGAAGGCATCCATCAAATGCAGCAATCTTATCCTTCGAGCGGTTGAAGAGCGCTCTGAAATCTCCAACGCACTCGGGGCGAAATTCCATTTTTACGATTCGAACTATCATTTAAAATTTATTGTAACTGAGTCACCAACTTTTAATCCAAGCAAGCCCGCCATGTTTCCGTGATACATAAACATTTCAAGAAATCCTGCCGAGTTTACCAGCACCGAAATATTCCCCTCACTAACCGAAAAATAATTTTCCGCTAACCGTTCTATGTCATCATTCGTTTTGAAATGAACGACAAATCTTCTGTCCTTCCTCACATTTTCAAATTCATCTTTTCGGATATTCAGAATAACATTTTCAAAACGGTCAATGTGCGCTACATATCCTTTTATGAAATCAGGATTTAGTATTGGACGAAAAGGCAGCAGTGTGTGAGGCTGCGAAAGAGGTTCTCCGATCTGGCTTAATATTTTTCCTGAAATAATTTCCCGGGCTGCATTTACATAAATATCAGAAGCCGGCAGGGTTCCGGTAGAAGGTTCTTTCAATGCAAAATATTCCGGAAATGAATCAGAAAACGAAAGAGGAAAAATTCCATTATCTGGTCCAATGAAAAAATGATCCTTGTGTTTGAAAACTAAATGCTTTAAAGAGCGGTTGACTGATGTATCAACTCCAACAATGTGGATGGTGCCATCAGGAAAATGTGAGTAACTGCATTGCAGTACAAATGATGCCTGCTGCACATTAAAAGGAGTGATTTCGTGAGTAATGTCGATAATAGTTGCCTCCGGAATTGCTTTTAATATTTCACCTTTCAACACCGCAACATAAAAATCTTTCGAGCCGAGGTCGGTGGTTAGTGATATAATGTTCATTGCCCGAATTGTAATTCTATATTTATCGCGCTAAAAATAATTTAAAAATTTTGACTGACTTAACTATCACGCTCGACAGCATTGACCCTGTCGAATTTCTCGGAGTAAATAATTCACGATTACAACTTTTAAAGCGCGCTTTTCCGAAACTGAAAATTGTATCGCGCGGTAATCAGTTAAAAGCTGAAGGAACCCAAAATGAATTGGAATCATTGCAGGACAAGGTAAAAGTTATGATGCAGTTTGTTGAAAAGTATGGACGAATCAGCGACAAAACCACTGAAGATGTTTTAAGCGATATGGATATCTCTGAACTGGATGCATTTAAATTCTCAGAAGATGTAATTGTTTACGGAACCAATGGGACAGTTGTAAAAGCACGGACAACCAATCAGAAAAAAATGGTAAAGCTTTCTGAAGAGAATGATGTCGTATTCGCGATTGGTCCGGCCGGAACAGGAAAAACTTACACTGCAGTTGCATTAGCCGTTCGCGCATTGAAAAATAAACAGATCAAGAAAATTATTCTTACCCGACCTGCTGTAGAAGCAGGAGAGAGTCTTGGTTTTCTTCCCGGCGATTTGAAAGAAAAAGTTGATCCTTATCTGCGTCCGTTATATGATGCACTCGATGACATGATTCCCGCTGATAAACTGACTTACTATATTGCGAATCGTATCATTGAAATCGCTCCGCTTGCATTTATGCGCGGGCGAACGCTTGACAATGCTTACATACTTTTAGATGAAGCTCAAAACACAACCGATTCGCAGATAAAAATGCTGCTCACCCGTATTGGTCCAAGTGCAAAAGCAATTATCACTGGTGATCTGACTCAGATTGACTTACCAAAACATCAGCGGAGCGGTTTATTCAAAGCGCTTGACATACTTCAGAATATTGAAGGCATCGGTGTGGTTTTTCTCAATGAGGGCGATGTGGTTCGTCATCGATTGGTGAAACAAATTATAAAAGCGTATGATAAGAGTGACGATGCTGCTGAAAAGAAATCAGAAGAGAAGAAATAATAATAGGCAGCGCAGGTAAAGACATGAATTCAACTCTTCTTAAAAGATTATTTGCAATTGCAATTTTTCAATTTTCAATTTTCAATCTTTCAATCACTTCAGCGCAAACAACATTCTTTCACCGCTATACCGTGTATTTTACTGATAAGAATAACAATCCGTTTTCCGTTGCTCATCCTGAAGATTTCTTGTCTTCAAGATCCTTGTTAAGAAGATCAAACCAAAATATATCTGTTGATGCGCTTGATATACCGGTAACTCCGCAATATGTTGACAGTATCAGGAGCACCGGAGTACAAGTGCTTTACACTTCGCGCTGGCTGAATTGTGCTACCATATTTACTTTCGATTCACTGGCTTTACAGCATATCAGGGAGTTTCCGTTTGTTATCAAGATGGATAGCGTTGCTAACATTCACCCTTTGCCTCAAAATCAAAATTCAAATTCAGAACTTCTTCCTCTTAAAACTGAATGTATCAATAATTCTTATTATGGTTTGGGTGAAAAACAAATCACACAGGTACAAGGGCAGGTTCTTCATCAGCAAGGATTTAAGGGAGAAGGAATGCTGATTGCCTCGTTGGATGCAGGTTGGACAAATAGTCAAGTGCTTCTGGTTTTTGATTCACTTAGAAATCGTGGCGGTATACTGACCACCAAAAATTTTGTAAACCCTGCTCAATCTGTTTATGGTTTTTCTAATCACGGTTCGTCCACACTTTCTGCAATGGCATCCAACCTTCCCGGATTATTTGTAGGGACAGCACCAAATGCCGATTATGTTTTGTTGCTAAGCGAAGAGGCAGCCGGAGAACATCCCGTTGAAGAGTTAAACTGGGTTGCAGCTGCTGAATATGCAGACAGCATAGGCGCTGATATTATCACCAGCTCACTAGGCTACAGTGTATTCGATACCGTATTTACCAATTCTGATACTACAGTATTTAATCACACTTATGCTGACATGAATGGCAACACAACTCCATGTTCAATCGCCGCTCATATTGCTTCACAAAAGGGAATGATCGTATGCAACAGTGCTGGAAATAGTGGCGGAGATGCATGGCATTACATCACTGCTCCCTCTGATGCTGAAGATATTTTGTGTGTAGGCGCAGTAGACAGCAATAGTGTTTATGCTCCTTTTAGCGGCCATGGTCCTTCTGCCGATGAGAGAGTGAAGCCGGATATTATGGGAAGAGGTGCATGGACCTATGTTGTGAATGCCAACACCGGGGTGGTAAGTATGAGTAACGGAACTTCTTTTAGTTGTCCGCTCATTGCAGGTTTGGTTGCCTGTTTGTGGCAGGCACATCCTGGAAAAACAAACCTTGAAATTATAGATGCGGTTCGCATGAGTGGAAGCACATATGATTCGCCTAACGATTCAATGGGATATGGGCTGGCTAATTTCGCTTATGCTGATTTGCTGCTTGGCAATTTCAATAAGCAAAGTTTAGATAATGACTGGCTTAAAATATATCCTTCACCATTCGATGATGTGTTGAATTTAAATGTGAATGTTACGGCAACACAGAATGCGAGATTTGATTTCACTGATGTTACAGGAAGAACAATACTTACGATATGTACCGAAGTATATCCTGGCTTTAATCACATAATTCTATCCACACAAAATCTTGCCGCCGGAATTTATTTCATGCGCGCTACAGCCAATGATGTTTCAGTTTTTGAAAAGGTAGTGAAGCAATAAAGTTAGCAAAATGAATATTGAGTTTGTTATTCATCTATCTATTTTCGCCTCAGAAAAATTTATTTAACTAGCTAATGAAAAAAGTTCACATCGTTGGTCTCGGAATGATTGCAGTTGCAATCGGAATAATTGTAAGCATGGCGAGTGACTACAGCACTTATGAAACCTTTACTTCTGAAAAAGTAAAGGCCGGCCGTGAGTGCCAGGTAGTTGGAACCTTAGTGAAAGAAAAACCAATGGAGTATGATGCGGCAAAGGATGCCAACTACTTTTCATTTTATATGAAAGACAAAAGCGGAAACGAATCAAAAGTTATTTTTCATGGAAGTAAACCACAGGATTTTGATCGCAGTGAATCAATAGTTCTGACAGGTAAACTTAATGGGGATGCTTTTGAAGCAAATCATATTCTTATGAAATGCCCTTCAAAATATAAGAACGACAAACTGGATATAAACGGATATCAGGAAGTTTCGGCAACAAAGAGTTAAGTGTTGCCAATTGAATAAAGCGAACTGAATACATTCGCGCCATCAATGATTTTTGAGAATGAATTTACACTGCCCGGTATAGCAGGGCAGCTTTGTGTGATTACTGCTTTTGCCGGGTCGCTAGTATCCGCGGTTGCATATTTTATTTCTACACAATCAAAGGACGAAACAGTTCAGCTCAGCTGGAAAAAATTTGCGCGCCTGGTTTATGCCATTCACGCCATTGCTATCGCCGGTATTGTCGGCATTCTTTACTACATCATACACGAGCATCGTTTCGAATACAATTATGCGTGGGAGCATAGCAATCTGCAGTTGCCCTACAAGTATTTGCTCGCATGTTTTTGGGAAGGACAGGAGGGAAGTTTTCTGCTTTGGATGTGGTGGAATATGGTTCTTGGATTCGTTCTCATGCTTAGGGCTGGCCACAAGTGGGAAGCACCTGTACTTACAATCTTCATGGTGGTGCAGGCATTTCTCGCAAGCATGTTGCTCGGTATTTATTTCGGTGATTACAAAGTAGGAAGCACACCGTTTAATCTTCTTCGGAATGTAATGGTTGAAGCGCCCATCTTTCAGCGTGCAGATTATCTCTCGTTCATTAAAGATGGCAACGGACTCAATCCGCTTCTGCAGAATTACTGGATGGTGATTCATCCTCCCATTTTGTTTCTTGGATTTGCAAGCACGCTTGTTCCGTTTGCATATGCAATGGCTGCGCTTTGGAAAAAGAATTTTACAGAGTGGTTAAAACCGGTTCTTCCATGGAGTTTGTTTTCAGGCGCTGTGCTTGGCACCGGGATAATGATGGGCGGCGCGTGGGCTTATGAGTCGCTAACTTTCGGTGGCTACTGGGCGTGGGATCCGGTGGAAAATGCCTCACTTGTTCCGTGGCTGATTTTGGTTGCAGGCATTCACACGCTGCTCGCCTTCAAAAAATCAGGGCACTCATTGCGTTCCACATTTTTATTTTTCATTCTCACATTCGTGCTTGTTCTATATTCTACTTTTCTAACGCGCTCCGGAATACTAGGCAACAGCAGCGTTCATGCATTCACTGATTTAGGAATGAGCGGTCAGTTGGTTTTTTATCTCGCTGCACTCACCATTCCAGCTATCATTCTTCTTGCAATCAACTGGAAAAAAATCCCTTCACCACAAACTGAAGAAGCGCTTGCCTCGCGCGAGTTCTGGATTTTCATTGGCGCCGGAATTCTTTTCATCTCTGCGTTTCAAATCATGCTTTACACTTCCATTCCGGTTTACAATACCATTATGGAAGCTTTTGGTTTTAAGAATGCAAACCTTGCTCCACCGGTTGATCCGAAGAGCACTTACAATGCGTACCAGTTACCGATTGGAGTTTTAATTCTAATTCTTTCATCGTTCGCTCTCTATTTGAAATTCAAAAAGAGTGATATGAAAATTTTCTGGAGAAGAATGATTTTCATTACTGTAATCTCATCTATTCTGGCAACAACTATTGCCTGGTTTGGCGATTTGTTTTTTCCAACATGGTTTGCTTTACTTTTTGCATCAGTGTTTTCGATCACAGCAAACCTTTACTACTTCATCATTGTGCTTTCAGGAAAGTTAAGAATTTCCGGCCCTGCGCTCGCACATTTTGGATTTGGAGTTTTTCTTATTGGAGTTTTACTTTCTTCAGCCAAGCAACACACCATTAGTTTCAACTACAGGGGAATTGATTTTGGGCAAAAAATGAGTGAAAAAGATTTGCATGAAAACCAGTATATGCCGCGTGGCAGCCGGGAAAATATGGGTGAATATGCCGTTACTTACATGGGTGATTCTACTTCGGAACCTAATCATTATTACAATGTTCGATTCGAAAGAATTGATTCATCCACAAAACAGGTGATTGAAAGTTTTGTCCTGCATCCAAACGCGCAGATAAATCCAAAGATGGGATTGATTGCAAACCCAGACACAAAACATTATCTCACTCACGATATCTATACACATGTGACTACAGTGCCCGATAAAACAGATGAAGATGCACAGCAGGTTGCGGCAGATAGTTTTAAGGAACATATCATTTCGAAAGGCGATACCATTTTTACGAGCAACAGTTTTGTAATTCTTGAAAACATAGAGAAGGTAGAAAAGAGCAACCGCGTGAATTTGGAAGCAGGCGATTTGCTGGTTGGCGCAAAACTCAGCATAGAAACAATGGACGGAAAGAAAATTTCTGCCGAGCCGCTTTACTACATTCATAACGGAGTGGCCGAACCGATTGAAGAAAGAATTTCTGAACTTGGTTTAGTGTTTCATCTCAGTAAAATAATTCCGGATGATAGCAAGGTTCAGATTGATGTGGCAGAAATCAAACCTGAGAAGGATTACATTGTAATGAAAGCAATAGTGTTTCCTGGAATAAATTTAGTTTGGCTTGGTGTAATACTCACGGTTTCAGGGTTTGTAGTGAGTTTGATTCGTGTTTTCAGAAGAAGAAATTCAATCAGTTCAATTCAGGTCAGCGTTGGTGAAGTATAAAATCTCCGTAATCGGTTATGGCAATCTTGGTTTTCATTTAGTGAAGCATTTGCAGAATGCAGGTCATAAGATTGTTCAGATTTATTCAAGAAAGAAAACTGAGTCCGGATTCATTCATGATTTAAGTGAAGTGAATTCAGATGCTGATGTTTACTTTCTCTCTGTGAAAGATGATGTGGTGAAAGATGTTGCGAAACATATTTCCGTGAAAGGAAAAATTATTGCACACTGTTCTGCGAGTGTAGAAAAGGAAGTGCTTTCCGGTTGCTCTGAAAATTTCGGAGTGTTTTATCCGCTTCAATCATTCTCAAAAAATACTGAAACAAGTTTTAAGAATATTCCGATTCTGGTAGAAGGCGTGAATGAGAAAACAACTTCGGTGCTGAAAGAAATTGCTTTCTCGCTTTCTGAAAAAGTGATTGAAGTTTCAGCGCAGCAACGGCTCGCAGTTCATGTGGCGGCTGTGTTTGCCAATAATTTTTCGAATCATCTTTTTTCTGTTGCAGAAGAAATTCTGAAGAAAGAAAATATTTCTTTTGATGTATTGATACCGCTGATCGAAGAAACCATTCGAAAAGTAAAAACACATTCACCCGCTGAAACACAAACAGGCCCTGCTATTCGCGGCGACGAGCAAACCATTCAAAAGCATCTTGCTTACCTTTCAGAAAATAAAGAACTGCAGAAATTATATTCGCTCCTGACTGAAAGGATTAAAAACAATTCTAACAATTGATTTTGAAAACTGTATTTACTAATAACCAATAACGGATAACTAATAACCACTCTTGTTAAGCAAACTCCGCATTCAAAACTTTGCCATCATTGATGAGATTGAGATTGACTTCTCAGAGCAGCTCACCATTATTACAGGAGAAACCGGAGCAGGAAAATCTATTTTGCTTGGTGGTTTGAATTTGATTCTCGGCGAGCGCGCAGAGGCAACTTCTTTTTTCGATAAAGAAAAAAAATGCGTGGTTGAAGGGGAGTTTGATATTTCTGAATCAGAGATGAAAGATTTTTTCGAAGAAGAAGGACTCGATTTTGAAGTCAATACTTTAGTAAGAAGAGAAATTATTCCTGGAGGAAAAAGCCGCGCGTTCATTAATGACACGCCTGTGACACTTCAGGTATTGAAGAAATTTACTTCGCAGTTAGTTAACCTCCATCAACAGCACGACACACTCGAACTGAATGAACATTCATTTCAACTAAAACTCATTGACTCGGTAGCGAGCAACGATGAATTGCTGAAGCAATACAAAAATTCTTTCCGCGATTTCAAAAAGTTAGAAAAGGAAATTGCTGAACTGCAAGAGCAGTTGGACAAAGCGCAACGCGAGCAAGATTACATTCAGTTTCAATTCACAGAGCTGAGTGAAGCAAACCTTTTTGAAGGCGAACAAGAATCGGTTGAGCGGGAAATGAATTCGCTCACTCACTCAGAAGAAATCAAACGCACACTTTCTGCGGTTACTTCTTTACTGATGAATGAAGATGGAAACATTAGCGATTCGCTTCGCACGGTGTTAGCACAACTACAATCTGCTGTGAAGTATCAAAGTGATTTGGAAGAATTGCTCAATCGTTTGAAGAGCGCTTCCATTGAAATTAAAGACATTGCTTCTGAATTGGAAGACCGCGAAGCGAAACTTAATTTCTCTCAGCAACGATTGGAAGAATTGCAGAACAGGATTGATGTGCTCTATCGCTTGCAGAAGAAGCATCGTGTGAATTCAGTAGGAGAGTTGCTTGCATTGCAACATCAATTTGAAAATCAGTTGCAGTCGCTTGACACCGATTCAGAAAAATTGGAGCGCGGAAAAAATGAATTGGCAGAGCGCAGAAAATTTTTACTCGCCCTTGCGCACAATCTTTCGAAGAAGCGCACCGGTGTTCTTACTAAGATTGAAAAGGAAGTAAATGAACTTTTGAAACAAGCAGCGATGCCTTACTCTCAAATAAAATTTTCTCACTCGCTCATAGGCGAAAATGAATTCACAGAAAATGGAATTGATAATTTCCGTTTGCTTTTTGCCTCGAACAAGGGAAGTGAATTTATTGAATTGAATAAAGTTGCTTCAGGTGGTGAGTTGTCGCGGTTGATGTTGTGTCTTCAATCTTTGGTTGCTGAATCTGTTTCGATGCCAACTCTCATCTTCGATGAAATTGATACAGGTGTTTCAGGCGAGGCAGCAAAAAAGGTTTCTGTCATTCTTCAAAAACTTTCATCTCAACACCAGGTGATTTGCATTACACATCTTCCGCAAATTGCCGGCAAGGGCGACAAACATTTTTTTGTTTACAAGGAAAATCAAAAACTTCGTACCTATACGCGGGTGCGCGAACTCAACACTGACGAACGCATTTTAGAAATTGCACGAATGCTCTCCGGCGAAAAACCAACCGAAGCCGCAATGAAAAACGCGAAAGAGTTGATGGAGAACTGATTTTTTTTGCCTCACTTTCACATTTCACTTTTCACCTTTGAATTAAATTATGATTAAAATAAATTTCGGAACCGATGGCTGGCGCGCCATCATCGCGCAGGATTACACAGTAGAAAATGTGGCACGCGTGAGCAAGGCAACTGCTGACTGGATTAACGCCAATGCAAAAAATAAATCAGTTGTGATTGGTTACGACTGTCGCTTCGGTGGGCAGTTGTTTTCTGAAACTGCTGCAAAAGTTTTTTGTGCGAATGGAGTAAAAGTTTTTCTCTCAAAAAATTTCAGCAGCACACCAATGGTGTCGCTTGGTTGTGTTCAATTGAATGCAGGAATGGGAGTGGTGATTACGGCAAGTCACAATCCTCCTTCTTACAATGGATTTAAGTTGAAAGGAAATCATGGCGGACCATCGTCTCCTGCTATTGTGAAAGAGGTGGAAGACATGATTCCTGATTCAGTTGTAGAAGTGAAAGGTTCACTCGAAGAATATGCTGCAAATGGTTTGATTGAATATGTCGACCTTGAAGCAAACTATATCGAACATGTGAAGAAGAATTTCGATTTGAAGGCAATCAATGAAAGTGAAATTCATCTTGCTTATGATGCCATGTATGGCGCCGGGCAAAATGTGATTCGGCAAATTATTTCTTCTCCGCTGTTACTGCACTGTGATTACAATCCTTCTTTTAAAGGAACTCCACCCGAACCGCTCGACAGAAATTTGCAGGAACTAGCCATGACAATTAAAAGCGCTAATGGAAAGCTTACAGGCCTTGCAACAGACGGAGACGCCGACAGAATTGGAATGTATGATGAAGACGGAAATTTTGTGGATGCACATCACATCATTCTTCTTCTCATTCATTATCTCTCGCAATACAAAAAGATGACAGGTAAGGTGGTGATTGCGTTTTCTGTTTCTGAAAAAGTTCGCAAGCTCTGCGCGAAGTATAATTTTCCTGTTGAAGTTACAAAGATTGGATTCAAATACATCAGCGATAAAATGGTGAATGAAGATGTGCTCGTTGGCGGCGAAGAATCAGGTGGCATTGCAGTGAAAGGCCACATTCCAGAACGCGATGGAATTTGGGATGGACTTGTTCTTCTGGAATTCATGGCGAAGACAGGAAAAACCATGAAGCAAATTATTCAGGAAGTGTATGATGTGGTTGGTGCGTTTTATTTCGACCGTTTGGATTTGCATCTTAAAGAAAGTTTAAAACAGCAAATCATTAAGAACTGTTCAGAGAAAAAATATTCTGCATTCGGGAAATACAAACCGTTACGCACCGAAGACATTGATGGATTCAAGTATCACCTCAGCGAAAATGAATGGTTCATGATTCGGCCATCAGGAACTGAACCATTATTGCGTGTTTATGCAGAGGCTCCGACTAAACAAGGAGTTGCTGAGATTTTAGAAACGGTAAAAAATGTTTTGCTGAATTAATTATTTTCACGACATAAAATTCTAGATCATGAACTTTAAATTAATTCTTCAACTATCTCTTTTCGGATTTGCAATGGCAATTGCCACTGTGTTTTGGATCCCGTCTAACATCGAACCAATTTTTTGGTTGGCAATTTTCTTACTGTGTGCTTATCTGATTGCAAAAAATTGTTCCGACAAATATTTTCTTCATGGCTTTTTAGTAAGCCTTGTAAATTGTATTTGGATAACTTCTGCCCATATTATTTTTTTCGATACCTATAGCGTAAATCATCCGGATGAAATGAAAATAAGCAGTCAAATTGCTGCCAATGTTTCACCGCGTGTTATGATGCTGGTGATGGGGCCCCATAATTGGAATTGTTAGCGGAGTAGTGCTTGGACTATTTGCTCTTATTGCCTCGAAACTTTTGAAAAAGTAAATGCGGTTTTTTTGGTGCTTAATTTTTTTACTGATTATTAAAACAGTTTCAGCTCAGCCTGGAACAGGCAATTCAGAAGGAAACCATTTTTTTTCCGCTGAACTTTTTTCTGATACACTGAAAAAAAAATCAATCCTTGCTGCTTCTGATTCAATAAATAAATGCCGGGTTGCAATCGTGAGTGCTACATGGGCAACAACTTACGGAGGCGCATTAATCGGATTGAATGCTTTATGGTATAAAAATTATCCGCGCAGCAGTTTTCATTTCTTTAATGACATTGGAGAGTGGAATCAGATTGATAAAGTCGGGCACACTTACACTGCTTATTTCGAAAGCCAATGGAGCACAAAGGCATTTCTATGGAGTGGAATGCAAAAGAAAAAAGCTTACATCCTCGGAGCGGTTACAGGTTTTTCTTTACAAACCACTCTCGAAATACTGGATGGGTTTTCAGCAGAGTGGGGGTTTAGTGTTGGAGATATTTCGGCCAACACAATTGGAAGCGCTATTAATATGACTCAAAATTTTTTATGGAATGAACAGAGAATACGAATGAAATTTTCTTCTTTCCCAGAACAATATCCCGCTGAATTGAAACAACGCGCTAGTGATTTGTATGGCTCCTCATTTCCCGAAAAAGTTATCAAAGATTATAATGGTCAGACTTATTGGCTCTCTGTAAATCCATCCATGTTTATGAAACGGGAAACTAAATTTCCAAAATGGCTGAATGTTGCGGTCGGTTATGGAGCTGATGGTATGTATGGCGGTTATGAAAATATTGCTTATGATAGTAATGACATTTTAGTTTTTAACAGAACTGATATACCCCGAGCAAGACAATTTTATCTCTCTCCGGATATTTCTTTTAGCAGAATAAAAACTAACTCACATTTATTGAAAACAATTTTTGAAATGGTCGATGTGATAAAATTTCCTGCACCTTCATTAGAATATAATACAAACCGGCAAGTGAAATTTCACTGGATTTATTTTTGAATTGCAAAAAAATAGAATCAATCGATAGAATTTTTCAAAGACCGCTGACCAAAAATTATTTTTAAAATATGAAAAATATTTTTCTCTTTTTTTCCTTGACGCTGTTTTGCCTTTCTGCAAATGCACAAATGCCATCGGACTCTGTAAAGAAATCTTTGAACCTTGGTGTAAACATGATTCACCTTGCTGATCATAAATATCTGGGTGAAGTCATCTTTGCGAGATACAGAATAGACCAACATGCATTTCGTATTTCACTCTACTCTGAATCGATCCGGAACAGTTTTTTTTTCGGCACCAGACCTATTCCATTTTCAATATCAACTTCTGACAGCAACATAATTCAGAATTATAATTATTTATATGAATCGCAGGGTGGGGCGTCGCTGAATTTCGAAGGGTTTGCTTTGCTGCGTAATAGTGATCATGCTGAATTTTATGGAGGAGTTGGAATTTACGGAGGAACTGTTCTTCATAATGAAGGTCATAATAATGTGACCTATTTAAAAGATTCACTTGGAGTGTTTCAGTTCAATGATTCTTTATCACTCATCACATATATAGATAGCTCGAAATCATTTAACGGAACTCAGTATGGCTTGATTCCTTACACGGGATTTATGTTTAACCCCAATGAAATAATCAGTATGGGAGTGGAGCTTTCACTTCCTGTTCTTTACAACAGCACTCTTACTCTTAATGAAATGAAAAAGAATAACAGTTTTTATTTTGATACAAGAATTTCCCTGCATCTGATATTAAATTTCGATTTGTTATTTGAGCAATCGGAAGGGGAAATGAGGTAAAGAACTAATTAATCTCCACCATTTCTATTTCAAAAATTAATTCTTTTCCTGCAAGCGGATGATTGGCATCCAGCACAATAAAATCATCGCCGATTGATTCAACCACAACATTTATCGGATGACCATTTTGATCCCGTAGCTGTAACTGCATTCCGGGTTCCAGTTTCATATCATCGGGTACATTTGATTTTGGAAAATTTATAATTGCTGTTTCGTCCTTTTCACCATAAGCTTCGTGAGCAGGAATGTTTATGGTTTTCACTTCACCAACTTCCATATCCAGAACGCCTTTGTCGAACCCCTTAATCATCATTCCGGCGCCAACTGTAAACTCAAGTGGTTCTCTTCCTTTTGATGA
Source organism: Bacteroidota bacterium (assembly GCA_003455275.1). Taxonomy (GTDB): domain Bacteria; phylum Bacteroidota; class Bacteroidia; order Chitinophagales; family UBA10324; genus CAXBPY01. Next base: position 38,654 of record DMRR01000155.1, read on the forward strand.
ATCGAAAGTGCTTCCATCAGTCAGCTTGCCGTGATAATGAACTTTTACATTATCACCATTCTTTGCTTTTTTCATAATTAAATTTTTGCAAGGATAATGCGTCTACAGAACACTTTTTATTGCTTCTGCTTTTAACAAACACTCTTGATATTCCTCTTCTGGTTCAGAATCAATAGTGATGGCGCCGCCAGTGGCAAACGAGAGAAATTTTTTTTCTGCATCATACTGAATGCTTCTGATTACAACATTAAAATCCAAATCATTTTCAGGAGAAAAATATCCGACGCAACCACTATATAATCCACGACGAAAATTTTCCAACTCATCAATCAATTGCATTGCCCGAATTTTTGGAGCTCCGGTCATACTTCCCATTGGAAAGGCATTTTTCAATGCATCAGTGATTCTCAATTCATCTTTCAATTCTCCGCATACGGTCGAAATCATTTGATGAACTTTTGGATAAGAATAAATTCCAAATAATTCTTCTACTTCGACACTGCCGGCTTTGCAACTTCTTGACAAATCATTTCGCACGAGGTCAACAATCATCACATTTTCTGCACGGTCTTTTGCACTCGTAAGTAAATCATTTTTCAGTTTCTCGTCTTCAGTTTTGTTTTCACTTCTTTTGATTGTTCCCTTAATGGGTTGTGATAAAAGCGTGGTATTGGTTTTCATCAAAAACCTTTCTGGTGAAGCACTGATCAGAAATTTGCTTCCATATTTTATGAAGCAAGAAAAAGGCGCCGGTGATTTTTCATTCAGTGACTGAAAAAGTTGAACCGGATCTGCAGAATAATTTTCGCAATAAAACTCCTGGCAGAAATTTAATTCATAGACTTCCCCTTCTTTTATGTATTCTTTTATCTCATTGATTTTAGCGATATATTTTTCTTTAGTCAATCTGCTTTGAATGACTGCTTTTTTTTGTTTAATCTGAAATGGAATTTCAATATTATTTATCGCATCGAAAATCGATTCTTCATTATTATTTTCAGATTGAATAACAATGTTTTTCCCATCAATGCGAATCAAAATTTCAGGAATGAAAAAATATATGGATGGAAACTCAATTGATAATTCATTCGTGGATTTCAACTTTTCAATTTCATTTTTTACATCATAAGTGATAAATCCGAATTTATACCCCTCATGTTCATGAATGTATTTTTCCAAAGTTGAAAAACAATTCGTATTTGTTTTCACCTCTGTTTTTTTTCCTGCTGCCAGAAGAAATTCTTCGCGGTGATGAAGATGGTTATTATAAAAATTGTTATCTAGAGCGCAAACTTGTTCAAATTGTTGCGCCCACTGAATTGCTTTCTTTTTAAAAAGCTGCAAGTTATGAACAAAAAAAGAAGCGGCAATTCCCTTATTAAAAGAATTGCCGCTCATGTGTTTTAAGCAAAATTATTTGAGATGATTAGTAATCATCATCGTCGCCGTCATCATCATCTTCGCCTTCGCTTCCGAAGCCATCGAGATTTCCAAAGTCTTCGTCCATCTCAATATCATCAACAGGAACGGCTTCAACATCATCTATTTCATCATCCTCTTCTATCTCTTCAATTTCTTCCATCTCTTCTTCATCTTCCATATCATCATCGTCTTCATACAAGTCCTCATCATCCTGCTTCTTTTTATTCACAGGCTTGGCAGGTTTTACTGGCTTTGTTGGTTTAGCAGCCTTTGCAGCTACTTTCTTTTTCGGGTCTTTGTCTTCCTTTTTCTTTGATGGCTTAGCTGCAGGTTTTGACTTTTTTGCACTCGCTTTTTTTGCGGGCTTAGGTTTCGCAGCAAGTTTTTTTGTTGTTTTCTTTTTTGGAGCAGGTTTTTTCATTGGAGTTTCTGATGATTGTGCGGTAAAATTTGAAAGTGAATTTGAAAAATAAAAGCTTTTTAAAAAAAAAATTTTAGCGGGCTA
>DMRR01000133.1 GCA_003455275.1 Bacteroidota bacterium
GGCTCTTTTGATGACTTGTATATGCGTAACCCAACTGATTATGAATTGCAGCAATCAGAAAATATGGTAGACGGCGGAGCATCACTGCTCTTCGATCAAAGCGGAAACAGTAAGGGTGATTATGAAAACATCATGGTTGGTTCTGCTGAATTTACAGAAGGGTTTATCAGAAAATGTTTTCAGCAATTTATGTTGCGTCAGCCCACAAGTAGTGAAATGGGCCTCGCCAATCAGCAAATCAGTGTAGCATTAGACTGGAAAACTTTTCTGAAACAGCTTGTAAGCACAGATGAGTATGCAGGATTCTGAATGAAAACAAATTTTTCTTCAGTTGATAATTGCCTTAAGCAATTTATGAATGATCAGTGATAAATATAAAAGCAACTACCATCCTTAATGGTATTAATAATATCATTTGATAATTCTTCACTGAGTGCCGGACATCCCTCGCTTCTTCCCAGAAAACCATTTTGATTGATGAACTTCTGGCTTACATAGGAAGCTGCATGAATAACAATTCCTCGTGCCTCAGCATTGTCGTTAATTCCTTTTTCCATTCCATAAAGCCGAAGCGACAAACCATGATCTCCATTATATGTTTCGCCTGTTACGAAAAACCCAAAACTTGATTTGTAAGACTGCGGTGTGTTAGAAAAATATTTTGCAAACTCTCCTCCGGAATTTTTTCCATGAGCAACCCAGGTTTGAAAGAGCAATTTTCTTTCGGTCAAATCAATTATAAAAAGGCGCTTGGTTTTCGATGATTGAGAGAAATCTGCAATAGAAATAACTCCGCAATTGAATAGGCGGTTTGCTTTTTCTAATTTCTCCAAACCAATGAGCGCTTTTTCAAATGCTTCATATTTCAATCCGCACTCAGCGAGGTGAAGATTTTCATACAAACAGTGTCTTTCGAATGAGAGGTTAGCAGGAGTTTCTGTTTCAACTGAAACTGGGGTGGCAAAAGCTGCGATATGAAACAGAACAAGAAGCAGTATCTGCGATAATTGTTTTCCGGTCTTCTGCGAATTGCTGTAGAAAATCATTTAGAAAGGGTGTTTATCAGAAGTTGACTTCGGAACGCACTGATATGTGTTTTGTTCGTTCCATGACGAGGAAATCATTTGAATATTTTTTCGATTTGAATTTCTTTTTTCTGAGTGAGAAAAAAATAAGCCTGAACAGAAACTTCCGGAGAGATTTTTCTGATTCATAATCTATTTTTAAGAAGAAAAAATTTTTTGCAGAAAGTTTGTAAGAGAATAATGCAGCCTGATCAAATCATGATCCTGATAGTTTTATTGCAAAATTTTCAGAGAGAAAATACAGAGGCAGAAAACAGATTCAGGTGATTGACATATTTGTTTTTATTTCTGTCAAAACTAGGAGTAAGTGAAAAGTCATTGATAAAAAAGAATTGTTGGTTGCATCACTTTTCCAAAATTCCAAGCTTGGCAAAACCTTCCTTCGCCGCTTTTTTCTCAGCAATTTTTTTACTGTTGTCTTCACCAATTCCTGTTTCATTTCCATTGACCATGAGCGCGACTTTAAAAAAAGAATGACGCTTATCCCGGGTTTCTTCAAGAACGGTAAATTCAATCTTTACTTCATTCTTCTGCGCCCACTCTAAGATTTTGCTCTTGTAATTGAACTCACTTGCTTCAAGGTCTTCTATATCGATGTGCTGCGCAATAATTTTATTCATGATAAACTTTTGAGCTCCTGCATATCCGTGATCCAGATATACAGCGCCTATCAATGCTTCGAGCGCATTACCTGAGATTGATTTCTTATTTAGAAAAGTATCCTGCTTGTTGTATTGAAGCATTTCTTCAATGCCCATGCGGTGAGCGATATTGTTTAAGTTATTTCGGCTCACCATTTTACTCCGCAAGTCAGTAAGATAACCTTCGTTGCGAAATGGAAATTTTTGAAACAGGTAATCAGCCACCACTAAACTCAGCACTGCATCACCAAGAAATTCTAACCGTTCATTACTCAGATTGGTTTCAGACGAAATGGAAGAATGAAGGAACGCAAGATGATATAACTGAGCGTTCATTGGATAGTAACCTGTAAGATGAAAAACCTTTGAAGAGAAAGAGCGGTTAAGGGAAAAAAGCCCTGCAATAATTTGTCGGGCAAGAGTGCGCAAAACTTAGTCGCTATATTTTTTGAAAATCACAGAAGCATTGTGACCACCAAATCCGAAAGTATTATTAAGCGCATAATTCACAACCCGCTTTTGAGCGGAATTGGGTGTAAGGTTGAGCCTTGAATCAATTTCAGGATCCCGGTTAAACTGGTTAATAGTTGGAGGAATAATTCCTTCCTGGATTGCCATAATACATGCAAGACTTTCAACGGCTCCTGCTGCTCCGAGCAGGTGTCCCGTCATTGACTTAGTAGAAGATATATTTATGTCATAAATCTTTTCGCCGAAAACACGATTGATAGCCTTCAGTTCAATGCCATCACCCATGGGAGTTGAAGTGCCGTGAACATTTATATAATCAATCTTGTCAATTGTAATTCCGGCATCTTCCAATACATTTTCCATTACATATTGTGCACCTATTCCTTCAGGATGAGGGGCTGTAATATGATAAGCATCTCCGCTCATTCCTCCGCCAGCAACCTCGGCGTAAATTTTTGCGCCGCGTGCTTTTGCGTGTTCTAACTCTTCAAGTATCAATGCACCGGCGCCTTCACCACAAACAAATCCATCGCGATCTGCATCAAAAGGACGCGAAGCGGTAAGAGGATCGTCGTTGCGTTCGCTCATGGCTTTAGCAGAAGAGAAACCACCAATACCAGGAATAGTTATAGGCGCTTCGGAACCGCCAGTAATAATGATGCTGCTCTTATCGAGTCGAATCATATTATAGGCATCAATAATTGTATTTGTTGAAGTGGCACATGCTGAGCAGACAGCGTAATTTGGTCCGTGGAATCCATACTTAATAGAAATCTGACCTGCTGCAATGTCGAGGATCATTTTAGGAACAAAGAATGGATTGAAGCGAGGTGTTCCATCGCCTTTATAAAAGTCGCGCAGTTCATCAGTAATTTGCTGAATGCCTCCGATACCGGAGCCCCACAATACTCCTGCTTTACGGCGATTTATTTTTTCAATCTCAATTCCTGAATCCTTCATTGCTTCGGCTGCAGCAACCAAAGCAAACTGAGTAAAACGATCAAGTTTGCGCGCCTCTTTCTTATCCAGATAAAGAGATGCATCGAAATTTTTTACCTCGCATGCTATGCGCGTTTTAAACTTCGATGCGTCAAATAAGGTAATAGGTCCAGCGCCGCTGACACCCGCCTTCATGTTGTTCCATGTTTCGGCTGCGGTGAGACCGAGCGGAGTAAGGGCACCCAGGCCTGTAACTACTACTCGCTTTAACTCCATTAAATAAAAGGTGATTTATGCCTTTACATTTTGCTCTACATAAGCAATTGCCTGACCAACAGATGTGATGGTTTCAGCTTGTTCGTCGGGAATAGAAATGTTGAACTCTTTTTCGAATTCCATAATAAGTTCAACAGTGTCCAATGAATCCGCTCCCAGGTCATTTGTGAAAGTGGCTTCGTTGGTTACTTCGCTTTCATCAACGCCCAACTTGTCGATGATGATTTTTTTAACGCGAGCTGCAATGTCTGACATAACAGATTGTTTGTTTTGTTTTTTTTAAGAGTTGCAAATAAAATAAGAAGTGTGCTCTCTTGCAAGAGTGAAAATGAGTGGAAGCATTTTATATTATTTAATAATGTAAATGGGTATCTGATTAAAGTTTACAAGAACAACAAGAAAACAATATTCATTCGTTTTAGAATATAATATTTACCAAATGAAGAAATGGTTGAAGCGAATAGGATTGACTTTATTTATTCTGTTCATTCTATTGAATACAATGGCGGCTTTTCATGCATGGAGGTTCACACATTTTTACAAAGACGGAGTGAAGCCCCCTGTTGAAATAAATTTTTGGGAAAAGATATCACCTCTTTTTTTTGGGATTAATTATCCGAAAAGTGTCATCATTGATACACTTGATGTGCCTCATGTTACTGTTGGTTTTTTTACTGAAGACAGTTTGAAATTGGAAGCATGGTATCTCTCACATTCTTCTGATTCTTTGTATCAGCATAAAGGAACTGTTCTGGTTTTTCATGGGCACGCTAGCAACAGAAGCGGAGTGATTGAGGAGACAAAGGAATTTTTCAATCTTGGTTACGATGTTCTTTCAACAGATTTCCGTGCTCACGGAAACAGGAGGGCAGCTCCTGCACAATAGGTTGGAAAGAAATTAGAGATGTGAAAGCTGCTTATGATTTCATAAGGTTAAAAGGAGAAAATGATATCATACTTTATGGAGTTTCTCTTGGCGCTGCCACAATTCTTAGAGCGATGAATGAATATTCACTTTCACCTGAAAAAATAATTTTAGAAATGCCTTTTGGCTCATTGGAAAAAGCTGTGGAAGGAAGAGTTAAACTGATGAGACTCCCTGTGCAACCAACCAGTAGTTTGCTTACTTTCTGGGGCGGGCTGGAAAATGGCTTTTGGGCTTTCGGCTTTAAACCAACAGAATACGCTTACAAAATTCACTGCCCGGTTTTATTACAATGGGGGAAATTGGATACCAGGGTAAGCGAGGCAGAAACAGATTCTATCTACTCACATTTTATATCTTCAAATAAAAAAATTGTAAAGTATAGCATGAGCGGGCATCAGAGTTTGTGTAAAAACGAGCATGAAAAATGGATAACAGGGGTTTCAGATTTTTTAAAAAAATAGCTTTCAATTTTAGTTTCAATTCCGAAACCTGAAGGAATACAAAATGAATTAAAATAAAAATGCCTCAATGATTTTACATTGAGGCATTTCTTTTTTGGTTGTTAGTGTTTACTCCTTGGTAACTACTTTTTTCTTTTCAATAAGAGTGATGCTTCCACCATTTGCTTCAAT
>DMRR01000171.1 GCA_003455275.1 Bacteroidota bacterium
GGCACATAACCGATGTAAGAAAAAATTAACATAGCATCTGTGCCGGTGCTGATGGAATAATTTCCGTTGTCGTCAGTAAATACCCCGTTGTTAGTTCCTTTTTCAAAAACAGTTACACCAATCAACGGAGAACCACCAGCGTCGGTAACAGTTCCGGTAATTTTATTTTGTGCAAATGCATTCAGGCATGAAATAAAAAGAATGACTATCAGAAAAATTTTTTTCATGGTATTGAAATTTGTTTGAACGAAAAATAATAAGAATCCAATCCTGCACTGAATAATTTCATATTTGTCTTTTGAACAAACAGACATTCAGTTTGTAGTATTTGAAATGATCAAATGAAAAGTGGATAGATCAATACTATCTGATAAACTTTAAAAAAAGTGGATGTGAATGCATCCAAATCATTTCATCAGAAAATGGCTGATTCTATTATTGAGAGCCTTGCCCATAGCGCTTTCTCCCCAATCGTGATGAATGAAATATGCTACATCAAAATTCAATGCATCTAGCTCAAATAGTTTTTGATAAAGGGTTGAAGCAATTCCCTGAAGGTTTCTTTCTGAACCCAGCGAAATCAGTTTCATATTCTCCTTATAAAAATTTTTTTCCAACTGCTCGCTTACGCCTAACACCGCAATATTTTTTTTATCAGATGGAATTTCTGATAATGAAAAAACTTCAGTGAGCGGAGTTCTGGGAGAATAGTGTTTGTATTTGCTTCCTGGAGTTGTAATTGAAATAGCGGAATTCTCCTCAACAGTAACAGCCTCATTTCTCAGGATCCATTCTATATCATCTTTTCCTACCGCGCCCGGTCGAAGGATACGAATACAATTCTTTTCCCTGCAATCCAGAATAGTTGATTCCAATCCTATTGCAGAATTTCCTCCGTCAAGCACACCATCAATCTTATCACCAAGATCGCTCTCTATCATTTGAGCATTGGTTGAACTGAATTTCCCGCTGGTATTTGCGCTGGGAGCTGCAAGTGGAAAAGGAATCTCGCGCAACAACTGAAGCAATAAGTCGTGTTTTGGTATTCGGATAATTACTTCTTCTCTTCCTCTGGTAGCAACAGTTAAGGAAGATGGAAGCTGAAGTTTGAGCATGTAACTAACCGGGCCGGGCGAAAGTTGTTCGGTAAGCTTATGCAGGTACACGGGAAAAGGAGCAAGATATTTTTTTGCATCATTAAAAGAATAAAAATGACAGATCAATGGATTATCTGAAGGGCGGTTTTTTATTCTGAAAATTTTTTCAACTGCTTTAGGATTTGTGGCATCTGCGGCGAGTCCATAAACTGTTTCAGTTGGAATGGCAATTACTCCTCCATGCGATAAAATTCTTTTTGCTTCTGCTACTGAAACTTTCATCACCGCGAAGAAAACAATTCAACTTTCATTTTCTTGCAACTGAATTTAATATGACCAAAAAATTGCAATCACTTTTTTTCAGCTTGGTTAATTAAAAAATCTTCCGCTTACATTTACCACGAATGAAGGAGTGGTTTCAAAACTGGTTCAATTCGCCTTACTATCGTTTGCTTTACAGGCACCGCGATGAATCGGAAGCCGAAAATTTTATTAAGGTTTTATTAAAAGTTATGTCTCTTGATAAAGACTCACGCATTCTTGATATGCCTTGCGGAAATGGCCGTCATGCCAGAGTCTTGGCGGATATGGGTTATAATGTTACAGCTGCCGACCTGTCCGAAAGAAATATTGAAGAAGCAACAACCAATGCAAAATCAAATCTTCATTTCGTAGTTCATGATATGAGATTCCCTATTGCAGAGAATTATTTTAATGCGGTGTTGAATCTCTTTACCAGTTTTGGTTATTTCACTTCTGCCGGAGAGAATGAAAAAACTTTGCAGGCATTTTCAATTGCACTGAAACCGAATGGAATACTGGTAATAGATTTTTTTAATAAAAATTCTGTCTGCAATAACCTGAAGAACGATGATTCCCGGAGGGTGGAGGATGTAGAATTTTTGATTGAAAGAAAAATTGAAAGCAATCATGTGGTAAAAAAAATAGAAGTAAACGATGGTGGAAAGAGATTTCAATTTGAAGAGCGGGTGCAATTACTGGAACTAAAGGATTTTGAACAGATGCTGACTTCTTCAGGATTCAGGATTGAAAAAATTTTCGGTAACTATTCTCTTGAACCCTTCAGTGAAAATTCTGAACGCCTTATTCTTATAGCAAGAAAAAACGGATGATCAATTATTTAAAGGAGCTAGATAAAAAGATTTTTATTCTCATTCACCATGATGGTGAAAATTCTTTTTTCAATTTTATCATGCCATTTGTCCGGGATAAGTATTTCTGGACTCCATTATATATCGTTTTCCTGATTCTGATTTTTTATCATTTCAAAAAAAAGAGCTGGATAATAATTTTTGCAGTTACTCTCCTTATTACAATTACCGATCAGCTAAGCAGTAGTGTATTCAAACCTATTTTTCATCGGCTGCGCCCATGCCAGAATTCTGAATTAAGTGCTTACATGAATCATGTGATTGACTGCGGGAGCGGATTTGGTTTTGTTTCCTCTCATGCTGCCAATCATTTCGCGCTTGCAGTTTTTATCGGTTTACTTTTTTATTCACGGATAAAGTGGTTGTTATTTGTGTTGCTTGCTTGGGCAGCTCTTGTGTGTTATGCGCAGGTGTATGTTGGTTATCACTATCCTGCTGATGTTATTTGTGGCGGCATAGTTGGAACCATACCCTCCGTTTTACTTTATCGGTATTTAAAAAAGCGATTGACGAAGACAAATTGAATCACTTGTTTGAAATATTTCTGCTGTTTGCGGCACCTGTTTTAGGCGCACTGGTTGCGCTATGGATGAAGCAGGGCAATGAAGATCAATACAAACTTGTGCTCACTTTTAGCGGGTCATTTTTATTCAGCGTTATGCTGATGCATTTGCTTCCTGAAATTTTTCAGAAGGAGGGAGTGAAAGCCGGAGTGTTCATGCTCATCGGTTTTTTTATTCAGGTTTTTCTGGAACAAACTACTCATGGAATTGAGCACGGGCATTTTCATACACATAAGGAAAGTTCAGGGTTTCTGCTATCGCTTTTTATCGGGCTCAGTGTTCACTCTTTCTTTGATGGAATTCCGGTTGTGGCGCCGCATAGTGGCGAGCATGAACACACTTCATTGCTCTATGGCATCAGCCTGCATAAAATTCCCGAAGGATTTGCGCTGGCGAGTATGTTTTTATTTTCAGGTTTCAAAAAAAATTCAGTTTTAATGATTGTTCTGCTTTTTGCACTTATTGCTCCGGCAGGTACATTGCTCTCATCCTGGATTCAGCAACATGATCTGAATTATTATCCAATGCTGCTTGCGGTGGTGGCCGGTTCCTTGCTTCATGTAAGCACTACCATTCTTTTTGAATCAGAAAGCGGACGGCATGCTTTCACCTGGAAAAAAATACTGGCAATTATTTTTGGTGCCGCACTTTCATTTTTGACGCTGTAGAGGAGGGATGAAGGAGGAGGGATGAATGGTGAGTAGTGAATTATGAAAAACTTTAATCTGTAAGTTGAAATCTCTAATTTCTAATCTTTAATTTTTAATCTTTAATTTCTAATTTCCTTATGCCAGAATTCATCATCGTAAATCCTCAGGCGGAAAAACACATTGCGCTCATTCAGCTCAATCGCTCTAAGGAATTGAATGCTCTCAATCTTCAGTTGATGCAAGAGTTGCGTGATGCTCTGAAAGAATTGGACAACAACGATGAAGTGCGCGCCATCATTATTACAGGAAATGAAAAAGCTTTTGCCGCAGGAGCTGACATAAAACAAATGGCAGGTAAGAGCGCAATTGACATGCTCAATATCGACCAGTTCAGCACCTGGGATCAGATCAAGAAAACCAAGAAGCCGTTGATTGCAGCAGTGTGTGGCTTCGCGCTCGGCGGTGGTTGTGAATTGATGATGCATTGCGATTTGATTGTTGCATCAGAAACTGCGCGCATCGGGCAGCCGGAAATCAAGATCGGTGTAATGCCCGGTGCAGGAGGTACACAACGGCTTACACGCGCAGTGGGAAAAGCTTTGGCAATGGAAGTGGTTTTGACAGGAAGATTTCTCACTGCCGAAGAAGCACTGAAAGCAGGACTCATCAATAAAATTGTTCCGAATGAAATGTGTTTGAGAGAAGCATTTGCGCTTGCTAAAAATATTGCCGCACAATCTCCGGTTGCGGTGAAACTGGCGAAGGAAGCAGTGCTTGCTGCCTTTAACACTTCACTTGATGAAGGATTAATTCTTGAACGGAAAAATTTTTATCTCTGTTTTGCGAGTGAAGATCAGAAGGAAGGCATGAATGCTTTTATTGAAAAAAGAACTCCTGATTTTAAAGGGAAATAATCAGAAGATAAATGCGGATAAATTATTTATAAATATTTTTCTATTTGCCTGTGAAGAATTGGGAATTAATTTTCGGAAGGGCATAGGCGTAAGAATTTTTTAGTTGAATTTTCCTTTGAGACATAATCGTTTCAACGACATGCTATTTTCACCATAAGAAAAATTTATTCAGTGAAAAAATACATTCCTCTTCTTGCAATTGCAGTGATGTCAGTTTTCAGTTGCTTTCTGCCGGCGATGACAAACGCTCAAACTACCATCAGCAGTGCCTCACAAAGTGGTATATGGACGCTTAGCGGCTCACCTTATATAATAACAACCAGTATTAATGTCCCTGCCAATCAAACACTGCGAATAGAAGCCGGGGTGCATGTTCAGTTTCAACAGTTTTGTCAGTTTGATATTACCGGGTCGCTTATTGCTCACGGCACTGATTCGCTACCCATCATTTTTGAATCAACGGACACTACCGGTTGGTATAACGATATGATTGGCGCCGGTGGATGGCATGGAATTCATTTCAATCAGTTTCAAGGAACAGCGGATTCATCGGAGTTTGTGCATTGCATTGTGCGCGATTGCAAGCACGGAACTGTTGGCAACTGGAATGGAATTGAAGCACTGTTCGTTTATCGCACACTGAAAGTTGATTCGTGTGAATTCTATCATAACCAGAGCAGCTACAACATGGCGGAAGGTGTTACAATTCTGATACAAGGCGGTGGTTCATTTGAAATGAGTAATTCATCCATTCACGATAACTACAATCGGGTTTGTGCTTTGCGGATTGGCACCGGAAACTATGAGCCGATAAATATTCATCACTGTCATATTTATAATAATTCTTCTGGTGCAGCAGTATGGGCCATACAGAGTAATTTGCTTTTTGAATACAACGAGGTGAATGACAACTCCAGCATTTATGATATGAGTGCTATTTGCATTACTGGGTTTCGTGCCGTTATCAGACATAACATAATACACAACAATGTTTCGGAGAATGAGGCCGCGGTGACTGGTTTCGAAGGAAAAATTACGATTGATGATAACTTGATTTGCAACAATCACCACACCAGCGGAAGCTGTGGATTGGTAGATGGCGGCGGGGGCATTCACGCAATGCTCAATGGCGCGTCTTCATGGGACAGCACTCGTTACTATATCCGCAACAATATCATAGCAAACAATTATTCGCCCTACTATGGCGGTGGAATTTATTGTTACAATACGGTGGTATATGCTACCAACAATCACATCATTAATAACAGCGCCTACTTTGGCGGCAGCGGAATTTATGCTCTTGGAAATCTCACTGATGTGCATTTGCAGAACAACCTTTTCTTTAATAACTGTAATTATCTCGGAATGACCGGAAACATTCAACTGAGTTCTATTCATTTAATCAGTTATGTAAACAACTGGTCTGAGTATGAAATTCCCGCTAACATTGTGGGTACCGCAACCATTTTTTCAGGAGACACCACGCACAATGTGGTGGGAATAAATCCGCTGATGATTAATCCGACACAAACTTGCGCATACACTGATTCAGCTCTAAGTTCCAATTTCAATTTGCAGGCAAGTTCCGGTTGTATTGATGCAGGTGATTCACTCGGTTCCTTTCACACAACTTATGATTACCTCGGTAACTGGCGAATGATGGGAAACTCGATTGATATTGGGGCTTATGAACAAATTGGTGAAATCATTAACTCAACGGAAGAAAATTTTCAGAATGAAATTTCTCTTTATCCAAATCCTGTAACAGATCAGTTGACAATTTTTTCACAGGAGACAACAACCACGAAAAATGAGGATTGGAAATTCGTTGTGACTGATGTATTCGGAAAAATTGCTTTGTCTTCAGACTTTGCAAATCTTTCATTCAACCAAAAGATTGATGTTAGTTCGCTTCCAGCAGGAATTTATTTTATCAAAATTTCGGATAGAAAAAAAATATTTACAGAAAAATTTGTGAAGTTGTAATTCAACACAATTTCAATTTCAAAACAGATATTGTTTTCGAATTTTTTTTAGAAAAAAATAAAACTCGGTTTCAGACACCCAATCCAATTTTTTATTTAATCATCATTACTTGTCCGCTCTGTTCCTAATCCATACTTATCAATCATGTAGATGAACGAGGCACAGGCGGCAGCACCAAGTTCAAGTTCTCGGTCATTCACTTCTTCATACACATCGTTTTCTGCATGATGGTGATCGAAGTAGCGCTGCGAATCAGGCGAAAGCTCAGCCAGTAACGGACATAATTCGCCAAGGTGGCCCACATCAGCTCCTGAACCATTGCGGCTGAAATCACAGATTCCGAAATAGCAAAGCACAGGAGCAAATTTTGTTTTGATGTAATCACGATAAGCATCACCGCAATCAAGGGTAAATCCTCTTGGAGTAAATCCCCCTGCATCACTTTCAATAGCCGCGATATGTTTTTCACCGGAAGTTTTTGCATATGCTGCATATGCTTTAGCTCCGCGCGTTCCGTTTTCTTCATTCATAAAAAGCACCACACGGATCGTGTGTTCTGGTTTTATCCCAAGTTTCTTAAACAGGTAAATCACTTCCATTGAATGAACGATTCCTGCACCGTCATCGTGCGCACCTTCAGCCATATCCCAGGCATCAAGGTGTCCGCCAATTACAATCACTTCGTTGGGATACTTGCTTCCTTTAATTTCAGCTATCACATTATGGCTTTTCACATCAGGAAGTGTTTCACAATTTGTCCGGAACCAAAACTGCAACGATTTATTTTTCTTTAATGAGGCGCTCAACAATTCAGCATCGCGGGTACAAATAGCTATTGCAGGAATTTTATTTACAGATGTATCATAACCCATACTACCGGTATGAGGATGATCATCAATATGAGAAGCCATACTTCGCACCACCACTCCAATTGCGCCAAACTTAGCGGCCTCTGAAGCACCTGCCCATCGCTGCCCCACTGTGTTTCCATAAGCATTGAATGTATAAATTGAAGAAGGGTCCATCGGCTTATTATAAAAAACTATTTTTCCTTTTATTTCATTCGGATCTAACTTTTGTAATTCTCCCAAACCATTTACTTCAATAACTTCAGCTTTCAGTCCTTCTTTCGGAGTTCCGATGCTGCCGCCAAGAGCGCACACTTTCACATCATGATAAGTTTTATTCGAAATGATTTGTGCAACTTCCTGCTCTCCACGCACCCAATGAGGCACCATGCATTCCTGCAGCCACACGGTATCTGCTCCGAATTGCTTCAGCCACTTCGCCATGTGATTAACTGCTGTATCAGCAAGCGGAGAACCGCTGATTCTTTTTCCTGAGTTCTTACATAAATCATAAAGCGCTTTATAGGCCATGTCATCTTTCAAAGCAGTAGAAAAAATTTTACTGACCTGAATAGAGTCTGCATTCTGAGCAAGAGCTGATGTGAAAGGTGAAAGATGAAAGGTGAAAAGGAGTGAGAGGAAAGTGATTGATTTTCTCATGAAGAGTATTTCAGTTTATTCCGAAGTATTTCGGGAGGGTGAATGTAAAAACAACATTTAATTGAAATAAGGTATTCTGTGGATAAATAGCGGCATCTCATAGAAATGAAATCTTTGCAACAGAGTTGTTACAAATAGATTTGCGCCCTCTTTAAGAAAAACAGGTTGAAAAAAATAATTTTCGTTTCTGTGTTTATGTTTTCTGTGTTGCTAACCAAAGCACAGGTGTTCATTCAACGCACAAGCGATTCTACTTTTAAATTAATAGGTGAAGCCGGGTTAGTAACTGGTTCTTATACTTATGATCAGTTTGCTCCGGATTTTTATCTCGAAGGATTTAGGGTACAATTAAAAAAAGGGATCTACTACCGCCAGGAATATGACAAGGGAGCTTTTCGTCTTTCGTTTGTTGGCTCTTCGGGCAGCATACATCATATAGCCAGGCAATACATGGAAGTAAAAGACACTATCAATCTTGATGGCCAGTGGAAGAACCGTGGACTTCAAATTGGTTTTGAAAAATTTTTATATAGCAAAAATGGATTCAGTTTTTATGGAGGGTTCGATGCAGTATATCGTAAACATAAGTTCTCAGGAGCCGGAAGCAGCATGTTTGATGAATTAACATTTCAGCAAAAACAAAATTCATATGGAGTAGGGGCTGAAATGTTTATTGGTGCAAGGTTCGATATCGGAACGCATTTCAAAATTAGCCTGGAATCTGCTTATTCCATTCTTAATATTCATGAGCACATAGAAAGAAATTATGCAGCAGTGCAAATGCCTTCCTCAGTTATCAATTCCAATCACTTTACAATAGAGCCATCGCCATTCAATAGAATCTCTATTGGATATAAGTTTTGAGTTGGCCATTACAACTTCAGAACCTTTCTGCTTTCATGAAGTGCTGCCCCTATTATTTCAATATTGTATAAACCCTGAGGCAATTCAATCAAAGAAACTGAAAATTCAGTTTCACCATTTAGCCATTCATAGTTTGCCATTAACCTTCCACCCATATCATAAACTTTAATTAAATAATTCTCATTTGCTGGTTCACTGAGTTGAAGGTGCAGCCAATCGTTTGTTGGATTTGGGTAAATTGAAAAATTGAACTCATCATTTGATACTGAAGAAAAATCTTCGTCGCGTGTTGCATTTGTTGTGAAATTATAGGATGAAGTATATGATGAAACCTGTGCAAGATGCTGAAGGCACGGATTTGATGCATTAGCCGAGCGAACATTTTTTCCGGCTGCATCAGTCCATTCGAACCGGAGCATATCATAATTATCTTCAGGATAAAGCGGAGCGCCGGGTTC
>DMRR01000261.1 GCA_003455275.1 Bacteroidota bacterium
ATTTTTTCAAAATGTTGCTTCGAAACAATTGCACCTAGCCGCACTCCTTTGTCCTTCGGATCACCGACAACTAATTTTTTTGTCTCTTCAATAAATCGTGTTTTGAATTTTTCATAGATGCTACGCTCAATCAAAATACGCGAACCGCACAAACAAATTTCTCCCTGATTGCTGAATGATGAATTGATGGTGGTGTGAATCATCTTATCGAAATCGCAATCAGCGAAAATGATGTTCGGATTTTTTCCTCCGAGCTCAAGAGATGTCTTCTTAAATATGGGTGCAGTGATCGCAGCAATTTCTTTTCCGGCGCGTGTGCTTCCTGTGAACGAAATCGCTTTCACTTTTGTGTGCTTCACAATTGCACTGCCGCAATTCGGTCCGTTGCCATGAACAATATTTAATACTCCTGCAGGCAATCCTGCTTCCATACAAATTTTTGAAAGTTCGAATGCACTCATCGGAGTTACTTCCGAAGGTTTTGCAACCACGCAATTTCCTGCAGCGAGTGCTGGAGCAATTTTCCAGGTGAAGAGATAGAGCGGAAGATTCCACGGAGAAATGCACCCAACAATTCCGATTGGCTGACGCAGTGTGTAATTCACCGCAGTGTTTTCCGTGATATGTGCTTCGCTTGGAAACTGCAATGCAGCAGTTGCAAAGAATCTGAAATTGCTTCCTGCTCTTGGAATATCAACTACCGATGCAAGCTTCACCGGCTTTCCGTTATCACGGCTTTCCACTTCAGCGAGATATTGAAGTTTGGAATCAATGATGTCGGCAATGCGAAGTAAAATTTTGCAGCGCTCTTCCGCGGGTGTGTTGCTCCATTGTTCAAAAACTTTTTCGGCAGCACTAACCGCATCATTCACATCTTGCTCATTGCTATCAGGCACCTGCGAATAAATTTCTCCGGTTGCCGGTTCATAGTTGTCGAGATACTTTCCGGCAAGCGGTGCTTTCAGTTCTCCACCTATATAATTTTTGATGATTTCCATTCTCTTATTTGACTCGGACAAAGGAAATTATTTTTTGTTGCAAATGGAGTTGATTAATGTTTGAAAAAAAAAATTATACCAAGGAACATGAAAATATTTTCGCATCATGAGCAAGAAAAAACAATCGGCTCTCGATATTGAACTGATGAAGGAGAATTCTGAGAAGAAGAATTTTCCAAATAAGAAAAGTAAGATCAAACCCGCAAAACCATCACCTGTGAAGTGGGTTTGGCTTGCCGCCATTCTTGTTTTCACATGGTTCAGTTTCTCTCCTTCAATGGAAAACAAATGGACAAACTGGGATGACCCGGTTTATGTTCTGGAAAATCCGCTCGTCACAAATCCAAACACTCCGCTCAATGAAATTATAAAAACACCCGTTTCACTCAACTATCATCCGCTCACTATTCTCTCCCTGAAATGGAATTATGATAAAGTGAAAGCTGAACCCTATGCCTATCATCTCACCAATGTCTTTCTTCATCTATTCAACACTGCACTTGTGTTTTTCTTCCTGCTGTTGCTCAGCGATAGCTTGGTGATAGCAGTTTTTGCTTCAGCACTTTTCGGAATTCATCCGATGCATGTAGAAAGTGTGACATGGATCGCAGAGCGAAAAGATGTGCTTTATGTTTTTTTCTTTCTGCTCGGCTTGATTTCTTACCTGAAATATCTCGACGGAAAAAAAATATTCTGGCTTGTGATAACCTTTCTTGCATTCGTTCTCTCGTGTGCATCGAAAGCAATGGCGGTTGTGTTTCCGATTGTTTTGTTGCTGATTGATTACCTGAAAGAGCGCGAATGGAATTTCAGAATCATCACAGAGAAAATTATTTTCTTTTTATTCTCTCTCTATATCGGGTTCGAAGCCTATCAGATTCAGTCAACCGATGCAATTGCGAAAGCCAACACATTCACAATTCTGCAGCGAGTTTGTTTCGCTTCTTATGGCGCCTGGTTTTATGTGGTGAAATTTTTTGCTCCTGTTCAGCTCTCTGCATTTTATCCTTATCCGCTTTCACCTGATGGTGTTTCGCTTACTCCGGAATATTATATCGCTCCAATTGGATTATTAGCTGCTTTCGGAATCTTAATAATTCTTCTGAAAAAAAACCGTGTGATTGTTTTTGGATTGAGTTTTTATTTCGTGTCAGTTGCGCTGGTGTTGCAATTCATTTCTGTTGGAAGTGCGATTGCTGCCGATCGTTACAGTTATCTTTCTTACATCGGACTTGTTTTCCTATTGGGCTGGGTTCTGAATCTTTTTTTCAAAGAAGGAAAAAAACTTTTTCAATTTCGTTTTGCTGCAGCTGCGCTTGCAGGAATAATTTGTTTTACACTTTCCTATCAAACATATCAGCGAACACAGGTTTGGAAAAACTCTGAAACACTATGGACAGATGTGATTGAGAAATATCCGCATCGGATAGAAGTAGCTTATAAAAATCGCGGCAATTATTATGGGCGCGAGGCTAACAAATTCAACGAAGCACTTGCTGATTACAAAGTGTTGCTCGCCATGCAAACCAAGGATAGTAAGGTTTACAGCAACCTCGGAAATATTTATGGTTTAATGAAGAAAGGCGATAGCGCCATTTGGGCTTATAACAAGGCGCTCGAACTCGATGCTAATAATGAAGACGGTTACATGAACCGTGGCATTACATACAGCATGGCCGGAATGAATGATAAAGCCGTGCAGGATTTTACAAATTATATACGCTTGCAACCAAACAATGCGACCGGATATTATTACAGAGGAATTGCATATGTCTCTATCGGAAATTCTTCAGCAGGTAAAGCAGATATTATTCAGGCGAGAAATCTTGGATACAATGTGGATCCCAAATATTTGAAGTAAAAAATTTTACTTACCAGTTAACCGGCGTTTTCCCCTGCTGAATCAGCAACTCGTTTGTTTTTGAAAAATGTTTGCAACCAAAAAATCCATTGTATGCTGAAAGCGGAGAAGGGTGTGCTGATTTTAAAATAAAATGTTTTGAAGAATCAATGAGTGAAGATTTATCCTGAGCAAATCTTCCCCACAATAAAAACACCACTCCTGATTTCTCTTCCGAAATTTTTTGAATCACTTTGTCGGTAAACTGTTCCCATCCGCGTTTGTGATGAGATGCTGCCTGATTTGCACGCACGGTCAACAATGCATTTAATAACAACACTCCTTGTTTCGCCCAACGCTCCAGGTTTCCGGAAGAAGGAATAGCCACACCGATATCTGAATTTATTTCCTTAAAAATATTTACAAGTGATGGTGGCGTCTGAACTCCTTCGGGCACGGAGAAACATAATCCATGCGCCTGACCAATTCCGTGATACGGGTCCTGACCGAGTATCACCACTTTCACCTTTTCAAACGGACACAGATTAAATGAATTGAATATTTGCGAACCGGGAGGATAAATAATTTGCCCGTTTGTTTTTTCCTGCTGAAGAAATTTTTTAAGATCTAAAAAATATGATTTGCAGAATTCTTCCTGCAAAACAGTTTTCCAGCTTTCTTCAATCTGAACATTTACCGCTGAAGATATATTGCTGGTTTCTGACATATAGTGATCCGGATTGGAATCGAACCAATGACCCACAGCTTAGAAGGCTGTTGCTCTATCCCCTGAGCTACCGGACCTGATTTTTGCAGGGCGACAAATATATTTATTCATCACAGTTTTGATTTCACCGTGATAAAGTCCGGCACTTAAAATTTTTTTATGCCTTCTTAACTACCTGTCGGATATACTGATTTTTTCCGCTCTTGATTTTAACCAGGTAAACTCCGTTTGGAATATTTGTATCCAGAGTAAATACTTCGTTAATAATTCCTACGCCTTGCTCGAGCCGGCGAGTTTCAATAACTTTTCCTTTTCTATCTACAATATCAATAGTTGAATTTTCAGTTTGCTCAGATGGAGTTTCGAATCGGATTTCAAACACTCCTTCAGTTTGCACTGGTGAAATGGTTATGAAATCACTAAATGTTTCTGGATTACGATTCCCGTTATTATGAGCTGATTTTTTTTTCGATTTTTTTTCGCTCTGCAATAAATCAGAATTCTGCAACATATGATCATTGTCTTCTGATGATGCTCCGGTTTTCTTTTTCCAGTTTACCAGGCTATCAGAATTGGCAGTATTTGCATTGGAATGAGTAATAAGTGTATCACCTCCTGTTGTATTTGCCCGCACATCTGAACTCTGAGTCATATTTCCGGTGAAGAAAAATAAACCAAGGATTAAAGCGGCACATGCAGTTCCTGCAGTGGTAAAGCGAAGTGTTCGTTTAAGCATAATAACCTGCTTAACCTTAAGTGTGCTTTTTAAAATAATCCGAGCCATGTGTTTTTTGGGTATATCATGGTTCTTTACCTTTTAATTCAAAAAAAGTTCTGCTCTGCTTGTATTTCGAATTTATTATTTGAAACGAATACTTAACAGTCTGATAATGTTTCTATAAATTATTGGTAACTGACTGCTTGGTCTTTTGCGCCATCAAAAAAAAAACTATGAAAAAATCCCAAACCATTTTTAAAATCTCATTAGTTGCATTGCTGCTTGCAATTGGTGCATTAAAATCTTCTGCAGCTATAATCAGTATCACAACAAATATTACAACCAATACAACCTGGACAGCCAGTAATTATTACAAATTGAAAGGATACATTTATGTAACGAATAATGCTACGCTAACCATTCAGGAAGGAACAATTATTAAAGGCGACAGTGTTACTAAGGGTGCATTAATTATTACGCGCGGTGCTAAGTTGATCGCTATCGGAACGCCCTGCAAACCGATTGTTTTCACTTCAGGAAAATCAAGCGGAACGCGTGCCCGCGGTGATTGGGGAGGAATTATTATTCTGGGCTATGCAAGCATTAATCAACCGGGTGATACTGCTCATATTGAAGGGATCACTACCAATCCATATACATTATATGGCGGCGGGGCTACACCTAATGATCATGACAACTCAGGAGTGTTACAATATGTAAGAATAGAATTTCCAGGAATTGCTCTTGCACCAAATAATGAAATAAACGGACTCACTTGCGGTGGTGTTGGGGATGGCACAACACTGGATCATATTATGGTGAGTTACAGCAACGATGACTCTTATGAATTTTTCGGTGGAACTGTAAATGCAAAACATCTGATTGCCTACCGAGGGATTGATGATGACTTTGATACAGACAACGGTTACCGTGGTCATTTACAATTCCTCGTTGCACTTCGTGATCCGAATGTAGCAGATGTGAGTGGATCTAATGGTTTTGAGTCTGATAATGATGCTGCGGGTTCATCAAATCTTCCGCAAACTGCGCCGGTATTTTCAAATGTAACAGTTCTTGGTGGGGCTGATACAACAAATAATGTAAACTTCAAGCGCAATGTTCACATTCGCCGTAATTCGAAAATGAGGATTTACAACAGTATTTTCATGGGATATCCTGTTGGACTTTATATCGATGGAACAGCAACACAAGCTATGGTTCTGGCAGATTCTCTTTTGATAAATAATATTGATGCTAACAAATGGTCACCCAATTATGTGGTATCAAATCCGGTTGATGCAAATGTGAATTCACTTTTACTTGGTATCAATGATTTTTTTGCTGGTAATGCAGGAGTAAAACTGAGTAACCCTTACAACTTATCTAATCCTGATTTCCAGCCAATCGCGGGTTCACCAGCTTTCGGAACTGCAGAATTCAATCATGCAGGACTAAATGATCCATTCTTCACTCCGGTTTCTTATCGCGGTGCTTTTGACGGAACAAACGACTGGACAGGCGATTGGGCTAACTGGGATCCAAACAGTACCAACTATTCAGTGAAAGTTGATTACACTCCAACTATTTCAGGAGTTATTACTAAAAAGATTTGTCCCAACTCAGGTGCAATTGATATAACACCGGCAGCTGGAATTTCCCCATATTATTATGCCTGGTCAAACGGTGCAACTACTCAGGATCTTTCAGGAATTAATAATGGTTCATACACTGTTACTGTTTATGATGAAGGAAAGAATTGTTATAAGGCAAGTTCATTTTTGGTTCAGAATGCTGCTGCAACATTTACAAATTGCACATCGAACTCTTCGAGCATCACTGGTTTTTGGTCAAGCAATATTGCCAGTGGTGTAACAGGATATCAAATTCGATTCAAGAAACATTCAGTTACAACATGGGGTGCTTTTGTAAACCTTGGAGTTGTTACAAGTTATACAGCAACTGGTTTGCTTTCGAATACGCAATATGATTTTCAATTAAGAGGCACATGTGCATCGGGCAGCTACACAGCAACTACTTCATTCAGTTGCAGCACTACTGTGGTTCGTCTTGAAGAGAATGCAGTTAATTCTTCAATGAATATTTATCCAAACCCTACGAGCGGAAACTTCAGAATTGAATTTGGAAACCTGAGTTCTAATTCGGTTAGGGTGAAAATCAGTAACACCGCTGGTCAGATAGTTTATTCAAGTGAAAATGTATCTGTGGATGCAAATGCTGTGAATATTCAACTTGAAAATGTAGCAAATGGAATTTACTTCGTTGAAGTAACAGATGGAATGAATGTATTTGTTCAGCATTTGAATATCGTTAAGTAGTCATCATTTAATTTCTTTTGAAATGAGCTCCGATTGTTATCGGAGCTCATTTCTATTTCAATCCTAAAACAAAATCCGATGAAAAATTTTTTAGTGCTTTTACTCTTATGCTTTTCATTTCTTCAGGGAAATTCTCAATCCTTTGTAAATCCCATTCATGTTACAAGCGGATATTATCTTGAAAGCGCAAGCCGGGACACCTTTAACTCCGGGCTTTCTTCGTGGGGAAAATCAGATTCACTGCAATTACTTTACAACGCTGATTCGACTATCCACGCCCGTTATTATTTAATCGATGATCCCGATAGCGGTTGGGTGGTAAATTTTTATGATGCTTATTTCTATGACGAATTAAAGCGAGACACTTCTCATGTATATGTTCAGTGGGATCCTTTCAATTCTGTATGGCAGAATGTTTCAAAAGAGTTTAAGGTTTATGACGCGAATGATAATGTTCTTTCCGTTTCTATTTACAATTGGGATACCAGCGGCTTCTGGGCAAACTCCAATCTTATTCTCAATTCTTATAATGGAGCAAACAAACTTTTGAAAACAACATTTGCCGGATGGAATTCAGCGACTTTACAATGGGACAGCTCACAGCAGTTTGTATATACCTATAACGGAAGCAACCAACGATTAACTGAAACGGATTATAGCTGGGATGGATCTTCATGGCAAAAAGTAAACAAATATCTATATGCTTATGATGCATCAGGAAATGATACAATCATGGTAGCTCAATTCTGGACTGGTTCTAACTGGAAAAATAATTACAGGGATTCTCTAGAGTATGATGCGAACAATAATCTCATTCGGCTCACTCGCTTAGACTGGGATATAGCCACCACATCTTTCCTTTTCACTGATGCAAAATCAGAATACACCTTCACAGGAAATCAACTTACTGAACGCACAGATTATAATGGAGACGGAACATCCTTTAACCCATCTCTTCAATATGATTATACTTATGATGGCAATGCAAACAACTCTCATCTTATTCTGAAACTTTACAATCAATCTACTTCCCAATTTGAGAACTACGATCAGTATTTTTATTATTATACAAATGTGATTACAGGGGAGCAACAGTTGGCAGTTAGCAGTGGGCAGCTGGCTGTGTATCCGAATCCGGCATCGAATCAGTTGACAGTTTACAGTGAGCAATTGGCAGGAAACTCTATCTCAATTTTAGATATTTCCGGAAAAGAAATTTTTTATAAGAAAACCAATTTGAAATCTGAAACCATAAATCTAAAATCCTTCACTGCGGGAATTTATTTCATTCGGGTTGTGAATCCGAAAACACAAGCTGTTTCAGTTAACAAATTCATTAAGCAATAGTTTTTTTTCTTTAGATTAGAAGTTCCATTTTTTAAAAGTGGAACTTCTCACCTTTTGAAAATTTCTATCTGATAAAAAATTATGAATCAAATTTTACATAACTTAATTCCAGTTCCCTTTACATTTCCTTAACCTTTCCGAAACATGGAGAGAATGAGTGAAAAATATTTTGCGCCTGCAAAATTTTTCTCCATGCCTAAATCAATATTCTCTTTCTTATTTCTTTTTGCTTCTATTAATCTGTCATCAAACCTTTTTGCGAATAGTAAATCATTTCGAAGCGAAACAGAAGGCGCAATATCAGGAGTTGTAACTGACGCTGAAACCTCAGAGCCATTAATTGGAGCAACTGTTGCTGTCCTCAATACAACTAATGGAACCATTACGGACTTCGACGGAAAATTTATCCTTACAAATGTTCCCGAAGGAAAATGCACCATAAAAGTTTCTTACATCGGTTATGAATCAAAAGAAATTCCGGATGTGACAATTGAGAAAGGACAAACACTTTCGATCAATGTTTCTCTTTCTGAGAAAAAAGAAAACACTTTGAATGAAGTGGTAATTACGACTGAACTAAAACGCGAAAATGTTTCAAGCATGTTGAGCATTCGTAAGAGCAGCGCCGTAGTGAGCGATGCCATCAGTGCTGATATGATTAAAAAATCTCCTGACAAAAACACAAGCGAAGTATTAAAACGCGTGAGCGGCATCACCATTCAGGAAAACAAATTCGTGGTGGTGCGCGGCATGAACGACCGATACAACACTGCTATGTTGAATGGCGCTCTTCTTCCAAGCAG
>DMRR01000107.1 GCA_003455275.1 Bacteroidota bacterium
GGAATGAAAATTATCGGGCTTCGCTACTTCAATATTTTCGGTCCGCGCCAGGACCCGAACGGACAATACGCTGCCGTGATTCCAAAATGGATTGATATGCTGAAGCGCGGCGAACAACCAACCATTAACGGCGACGGCAGCAATACCCGTGATTTTACATTCGTGGAAAATGCAGTGCAGGCAAACATCAAAGCCATCACCACTGAAAATGAAAATGCTTTTGGTCAGGTTTACAACATTGCTTGTGGTTCACAGTTTTCGCTTCTCGAACTTTTCAATTCACTGAAAGAAATTATCGGCTCCAACATCGAACCGATTTTCGGACCCAACCGCGCAGGAGATATTCCGCAATCGCTCGCTGATGTGAGCAAGGCAAAAAATAATTTCGGTTACGATCCATCATTTGGTTTTAAGGATGGATTGAAGATTACGGTTGAGAGTTTTTAACTACTTCCCTCTCCTCACTAAATAAACTCCGAAAAGAATTGCGGCGAGCGCAACAAAATCCATTGCGCCTATTGTTTCGCCATCTGCCATTCCCCATGCAATGGCAACCAATGGCATGAAGTAAGTAACCGTGCTGCCGAACAGCGCGCCTGTTGTTTGAATCAGATAATTGTAAGTGACCAAGGCAATTGAAGTTCCTATTGCACCGAGCGCCATGCTGCTTGCAAGGGCAGGCATCGCATGTGCTTCATGCAGTCGGGTGGTGAAATCTGTTGTTATCAACCATGCAAATGCAAATGGTCCCATCAAGGCCATTGCAACTCCGGTCATCAGTATTGGGTTGCAGCCTTGAAGAAATTTTGAAATGATATTGTTGCTTAGTCCATAAAGAAAAGTTGCAACCACAATCAGCATTGCATAATAAGCATCAGTAGAAGCCTCCTCTCCTTTTGAAAATAGTATAAGCGCTGCACATCCGGCGAAGCCGAGAAGAATACCGGCCATTTTCAGGAGAGAAAATTTCATTCTGAAAAAAGCAATTCCAATCAGCAGCACAAAGAGCGGAGTAAGTCCATTCAAAATTCCGGCAACCGAACTGCTCACCTGAGTTTCAGCTTCTGTAAAAAGAAAAGCAGGAATACCGCTTCCGCTCAAACCCATCAGCAACATATAAATAACTTTTTTTCTTTCTACTTCTTTAAGGCGAATGAGAACAAACGGAAGCAAAACCAGACATGCGGTTGTTAATCTGATAGCAGCTACCTGTGCAGATGAAAAAACAAGCATTCCTTTTTTCATCAGGATAAAACTGCTTCCCCAAATAAAAACAAGCAGTATATAAAGGATAAGATGGAGCGGTGATAATTTTTTTGTCACTGATACAAATGAAAGCCGAATGAAAATAAAAAAGTCCCCCGGACTACCAGAGGACTTTTGAAGTGGAAATTGGTTTGGTGAAACTTATTTCACTTTGGTTGCAAAGTCTTTTCCTGCCTTGAACTTCACCACTTTTTTGGCAGCAATCTTTATTGCCTTTCCGGTTTGTGGGTTGCGTCCCATTCTTGCCTGGCGCTTGTTTACAGTAAAAGTTCCAAAACCAACAAGAGTCACCTTTCCTCCCTTTTTCAGAGAGCCCATGGTAGTGTCAATAAATGCATCGAGTGCATTGTTCGCCTGAGTTTTGTTGAGTTTCGCAGTAGCCGCGATTTTTTCAACGAGTTGAGCTTTGTTCATGATTGATTGTTTTTGTTAGTGAAAAAAAGCAAAACCAAAAGTAGAAATGTTTTGAATGGTGTCAAGTATTTTTTTTATTCCGTCCTCTGTAATCCGCTAAGGATGTGGATAACAGAGAATGTATAAGTAATTAAGATCAGTGCGATAAGTGCAATCTTTTTGGGATTTCTTCTCTATAAGTTAAGCGTGATCATAATTTCCTGAGCAATTTCATCCTGTTGAATCCGTTATTAACAAATTGTGTAAGAGGAAAAAATTCTTCAGCTGATTTCTGAACACTTTCTTTACCCTATGAACTTGAAAAGAAAAATTGCAATTACCCTGGTCGCTGCATTTCTCTCTGCCGGAATGTTTTCATCTTGTGGAAGAAAAGGAACTTGTCCTGCTTATATGAATGGTGCGGTAACAGGAACTCATGGTTCATCAGACCACGGCAAACCTTTGTTTCCAAAAAACATGAAGAAGCAAAAGTGATTTACTCTTCCAGGAAGTTGTAAATATTTCCTTCCTGTGTACCGATTATTCCGCCATGATCACTCAGCGTAATTGAAAAAATATTTTCACCGGGAGTGTTTTTAATTTTTATCCAGTTATTACCCCCATCAGTTGATTTAAGAAGAAGTCCAGCATCTCCGGCTATATAAACTTCATTTTCATTTTTGAAAATAACTCTTCTGAATTTCCAGGATTGATTGATGGGCGAATTTCCATTACGGATTTTTTGCCAGTCCACTCCTCCGTTTTCAGTTTTCAAAATAGTCCCGCTAAGCCCAACCGCTATTCCATTTTCAGCAGAAGAAAAATCAATTGAAACAAAAAAATCTCCTTCAGCTTTTTGCTGCTGCCAGTTTTCGCCCGCATCATCGCTTCTGTAAATCACTCCATAGCCGGAGCAAAAAATAGTTTGCTCGCCTGCCACACAGAGGCCGCGCAGTTCCGCTTTGAATGTGTCGCTGAAATAGGTTGCTCCGCCATCATGACTTCTCGTGATGATCCCGCTCGTAAACCCGCCGCCTCCGCAGGAAATAATTGTGGAGTCATTCACACACAAAATATTTTTCAATGCCCGCCAGTAATTGTGCTGATAAAAATTCCAATCAGAGCCTGCAAGAGTTGAATTCAGGATTTTTCCATCGTAACCACAAGCGAAAAAAGAATCTGCATTGACAAAATCAATTCCGAAAAGTTGCTTGTTTATTATTTCCTCTTTTGAAAATGAAATTCCATTGTCGTGGCTGAAATAAAATTCACCGCGAGCATATCGTTCACCGCCACACCCGATAATAAAAGTATCATTTACTCTTTTCAAATCTGAAATCTCATAGGAAGAAAGTTTTGAAATTTTTTTGAATTGCCATTCTGTTTTTTTCTGACAAGAAGTGAATAGAAGGAGAAGAATCAATAGGCAATTGACAGCGAAGCAATGAGTTCCATTTGGCAATTTGATAAAACGAATAATTGACAATTGACAGAGAATGCCTGCAGGAAATTTCTTCATATTATAGAAACAGATTCTATCGAGTGAAGAATTTTTTTACAGGCAGAAATAATTTCTTCTTCTGAAATAATAAGTGGCGGAGCAAGCCGGAGGCAGTGTGGCGCGAAGAGAAACCAGTCTGTTATCAAATCATTTCTCCGGCATTCGTCAATTACTTTTTTACACAACTCTTCATTTTCGAATTCAACCGCGAGCAACAAGCCACTGCTTCGCACAGCAATTATTTTTTTATGCTGAAGTAGTTGGTGAAATAATTTTTCTTTCTCAG
>DMRR01000277.1 GCA_003455275.1 Bacteroidota bacterium
TTATGTTTCGAAAAATTTTTTCCTGAGTGGTTCGATGATTGGAAGTCAGGAACTCTCAATAATATTTATACGCCTGAGCAAGCATCAACCTGGGTGTGGGATACAACCTGGACCGGAAACATTTTCAATTACAGATTTACTTACGAGAAAGGTGCATACATCTTACACATGCTTCGCTGGCTTGTGGGTGATTCAGCTTTTTTCAATGGGCTAAAGAGCTACCAGCAAGATCAGGATTTGTGTTATAGTTTTTCTAAACTATTGAATTTTAAACTTCACATGGAATTAGCGAGCGGAACCGATCTCACAGAATTTTTTAATCAATGGTATTATGGCTATGGATATCCATCGTATCATTTGCAATGGTGTCAGAATGCAGGGAATGAAACAAAAATTTATGTCACTCAATCCTTCAGCAGTTTAAACAATGTTGCTTATTACAAAATGCCAATTCCCGTAAAGTTTTATGGCGAGAACAAGGACACGACTGTAAGATTTGAAAACATTTATAATGGTCAAATTTTTTCAACAACTCTTCCCTTTAAGATTGACTCAATTGTTTTCGACCCGGAATTGCATTTAATTTCTTTTGACAATACAATTCAACAAGTACCCGGCTTCGCTGATGCATCGGTTTCAGTTTTCCCGAATCCTTCGTCAGATAATTTAACAGTTTACTTCAGTGCCGATTTTATTCCTGATTTTATTAGTGTATTCAGTATTGATGGAAAAGAAATTTTTTCTTCATCGATTTCACTTGAAGAGAAGCAAACCATGTTGCCAATCACGACTGATAAGTTAACAGCCGGAGTTTATCTGATTAAGGTGAAACATGGAGTTGCGACCAGGACTTTGCGATGGATTAAGTTATAAAGATGTGTTGTAATTTCTTTCAATCCTGTAATCATTGCTGCTATTGAGTGGATCCTGATTAAACAACAGACATAATGAATTGTATTCTGATGGATAATTATTAGCAAAAATTTCCGGCTGCTCGAAAAAACATTCAACGCTTACAGCGAAAAATTCATCCCGGTTTGTTGATCCATATTTTCTGAAAAATGAATAATCACCTTCCTGCACTTTCATAAATGTTGCTTGTGATGCAAGCATCCAATCATCAAATTCGTTTTTCAGGTGATGATACCCATCATTTTGAATAGTCAGTTTAAAAGCATGAGCCATTTCGTGTATGCCCAGATTAATTCCGTCATCAGGAAATTGAAATCCCTCACGAATATTATCCCAACTCAACCACATTACACCTGCTCCGGTAGTAAGGCCTTTTACCAGGTGCTGAGCAAGCCGTGAATAAACTGAAGTTGGAAACACCCTTATCAAATGAATATGATCGATATAAAATCTTCTGATCCGAAAAGTGATTTGTACTGCGCTTGCCGCTATATAAATTTTAATTTCATCTGAAAGTTTTATTCCATCGCCAAAAAATTTTTTACTCAACATGAAAACCATAACCCGGTTAAGAAAAAATTTTTTTCCTTTAGTCGATAGGTTATTGTAGAATCTTATTTTTTGTAGTTCGCTGACAATAAAATTTTCTTTTTGACTACTAAACTTAATCCTGGAAAGCCCGGCATACCGGAATAGAAAAAAGTAAATGATATCCATATAAGAATAGTAAATAGCATACAATAAAAGGAGCGATAAAATTAGAACTGGAATAACGGCAGCGAGAATAGATGAATATTCCTTCACAAATGTTAAGGTTCGCGCAAAGATGTAAGACAGAATTTTTCTTAAAGCTAAATTTTTTGATTCTTGCTTTATCTGATTAAAGTAACATTTCCGGAGATCATTTTTATTTCTCCTGAAACTGTGACCCGATATCGGGCCACAGCTACATAAACTCCCATTGAGCAGGCACGATCATCTAATGTTCCGTCCCATCCATCATTTTCAGTTTCAGTACTAAAAATTCTTTCGCCCCATCGATTGTAAATTTCAAATTGAAGCAACTGCGCGTTTCCAATTTTATATGGATGAATTTCATCATTAGCTCCATCTGAATTAGGAGAGAAAGCGTTGGGTAAAACAAATTCACCCGGGCATTCGCTAATCACTATTGAATCCTCAGCTGTTCCGCATGGAGAAATCAAAGTCGCAAAATACTTTCCGTACTCATGAATGGAAGTAGTAAATGTTGTATCACCTGTGGACCAGAAAATTTTTCCGGGAGTTGATTGAGGAACAATAACAAATCCATCAGGATTGCAGATGAGAGTATCAGAAGGTAACTTGATATATGGAATGGGTGATAATTGATACAACACAGTGTCTCTGTCAATTCCGCATCCATTGCTCACTTGCACCCATGTTTCGCCTGCACTAGAAATATTCATTTGCGGATTCATACTGGCATTCGACCAAGCGTACACGCACGCCACACACGAAACATCAAAGTGCTGAAGGAAAGAGCCGCAAAAAATTGAGTCTTTCCCTAAATCAACTGTGGGCGCTGTAGATTGAAGAAGAATAATCGAATCAATCACAACTCCGCAAACATTTGATAAAGCAACAGAATAAATTCCTGGAGACGATACATTCAATGTTGGCAGCGTGCTTCCATCATTCCATAGAATTGAAGTTGCATTAATTCCTGCATTCAGGGTAGCAGAAAAATTATCGCAATACAAAGTGTCATTTCCAAGAGTAGAAACTGGTAAAGAATTTTGACTAATAATTATTGTATCGCTGTTTGCACCGCACGCATTTGAAACACTTACCCAATAAGTTCCGCCGGCATTTATAGAAATGGCTGGTGAATTATTTCCAGTTGACCATGAATAAACTGATCCTGTATTGGAAGCATCAAGTGTAATGTTAAATGCAGAACAATACAATGTGTCATTGCCCAAAGAAACCTGTGGGGCAACCAATTGCTGAATCAATATTGCATCATTCACAATTCCGCAGCTGTTTGAAATCTGAACTGTGTAATTGCCGGCTGTACTTACATTGATTGTTTGTGTTGTTGCACCCGTGCTCCATAAATAATTTGTTCCGGTATTTCCTGCATTCAGCAATTGGCTAAATGAGGTGCAATAAGTTGTATCATTTCCCAAAGAAGAAACCGGAGGAGATGCAACAGAAATATTTATTGCATCATTCAAAATACCGCAAAGGTTTGTGACAGTTACAGAATACAATCCTGCATTTGAAACATTTATTGTTTGTGTATTTGCACCAGTGCTCCAGGCATAAGTGCTCCCTGGATTTTGTGCATTCAATATGATCGATTGTCCTAAGCAGAGCGTGGTATCATTTCCAAGATTCAATGTTCCCGATGAACCAATTGTTACATTAATTGAATCGACATCAGAACAATTTCCGTTTGTGACAGTGACAGAATAATTTCCGGTTAATGAAACTGTAATGGATTGTGTGTTGGAACCATTACTCCATTGATAAGTTAATCCTGCATTTCCTGCATCAAGTGTTAAAGAGCCTCCGGAACATAAAAGAGTATCATTCCCAAGATTTACATCAGGTGTTGTATTTATGATAACTGAATTAGTCAAAGTATCAGTCCCACCGCCCGTGTAATATAGAATCAACTGAACATTATAATTTCCGGCTGCTGAAAAAAGATGATTCGGATTTTGTAAGTCTGAGAAATTCTGAACTCCGGTAGATGGATCTCCAAAATTCCAAATCAATGAATCTAGCGCTGACACTGCAGGTGCCTGAAAATTTGTTGGTGTTCCAAAGCAGGTATTTGAAAAAGTAAAATTGTTTGTTGTCTGAACGAAATTGAAATTGTCAACGAAAATGTATTCGGCGCAGTTTTGACATTCTACACACATTACAATAAAATCAAAATTGTTAGGAGCAACAAAACTTGTTGAGAACTGCTGCCAAAGCGTGTTTGAAACCAACGGGCTTGTAGTAAGTAATGTTCCACCAGTTCCCATGCTTCCGGGGCACACACCGATCTGGGAACCTCCGGATGCAGGGTTTCCAAAGAATCCCCAAAATGAAACTCCGGTGCATGTATTACCATATGTACCGGTGGTTGTTTTTTTAGCCCAAAAAGTAATTGTGTACGAAGCACCGGTTACCAAAGGAGAAGAAATAAATTGTCCTATTGCTTCTGAGGCATTGGAGCTTCCGTAGGTTGCGAATCCCATATATCCTGTTCCACTTTGTGCACCAACAACCTGTTGCGGAGTCCAGCAAGTGTAGGCACAGTTCATATAATCTGCGCTCTGAACAATTTCAATCCAGTTATTGCAAAGAGGAACCTGGCCTTGGTTAGTAGGGCATGTAGAATAATTTTCAAAGTCAGCGTTAATGAAAATATTTTGTGCCGAAGAAGAATTTGAAATAACACTAACGAGAAATAAATAAAAGCAAAATACTTTTTTCATTTTCTCAAATGTAATTAGAAGTATTTTTTTAAGACATGGATTCAATTCAAAATTCAACTTGAATAATTTTGATGTCTTACGCTGATAAAAGAAACGCCGAGAAGAAATTTCTTCACGGCGTTTCCTAATGTTTCATTATGGCTTCAGTCACGCCATAAGCTTTAATTAGTTCACACTCGGGCGAGTTGCACCATCAGCTTCCGGTTTTTCAATAAGAACTTTTCTGCTTAAGCGAAACTTACCGGTCTTCTGATCAATCTCAAGCAATTTTACTTTCACTGAATCACCAACAGCAAGCACTCCATCAAGATTTTGAAGGCGTTTATGAGAGATCTCAGAGATGTGAAGTAATCCCTCCTTTCCGGGAAGGAATTCTACAAATGCTCCAAATTCTTTTATGCTCTTTACTTTTCCTTCATATACACTTCCAACTTCAGGTAGAGTTGTAATTCCTTTTATATGAGCAACTGCGGCATCAAGATCATTTTTATTTGCTGATGAAATTGAAACCTCTCCCCTGCCATTTATTTCTTCAATTGATATAACAGTATTGGTTCTGCGTTGCAGCTCTTGAATATTTTTTCCGCCCGGTCCAATTATTGGCCCGATGAATTCCTGACCAACTATCAATTTTACAATTCGCGGAACGAATGGTTTGTAATCTTCGCGTGGTGAGGTTTGTGCATCATACATAATTTCAAGAATGTGCATTCTTCCTTTGCGCGCCTGCTCTAATGCTTGCGCCATTATTTCAAAACTTAAACCTTGAACTTTAATATCCATCTGGCAGCCACAAATACCATTTCGGGTTCCGGTTACTTTAAAGTCCATGTCACCCAAATGATCTTCATCGCCAAGAATATCGCTGAGCACAGCGAATTTATTTTTTCCGGTGATCAGCCCCATTGCAATTCCTGAAACATGATTTTTCATTTTCACTCCGGCATCGTGAAGTGCAAGTGAACCTGCGCAAACTGTTGCCATTGATGAAGAACCGTTGGATTCCAGAATATCACTTACCACACGAATAGTGTATGGATTATCTTCACTTGCCGGCAATTGATTTTTCAAAGAGCGCATTGCAAGATTTCCATGTCCTACTTCCCGGCGGCTTGTGCCTCGATTTGGTTTTACTTCACCTGTAGAAAATCCTGGGAAGTTGTAATGCAACATGAATTTAGAATAAATCAACTCCATTGCTTTATCAAGCATTTGTTCATCGAGCTTAGTTCCAAGTGTGACTGTAGTGAGAGATTGGGTTTCTCCGCGAGTAAAAATTGCTGATCCATGTGCGGAAGGCAGGTAATCAGGTTCAACCCATATTGGTCTGATCTCATCGAGCTTTCTGCCATCTAATCTTTTTGATTCGTCCAGAATCATATCTCGCATTACATCATATTCCAGTTCGCTATAATATTTTTTTGCGAGCTTCAACACACCTTCTTCTGCTTCGGCATATTGAGTTTTTATTTCCTCTTTGATTGCTGTAAAGCCAATCTTCCTTTCGTTCTTACCAACACCAGATGAGGCAACAGCATAAACCTTTGCGCGATACTCATCGTAAATTTTCTTCTTTAATTCTTCATCAGTTGCAGGTTTTTCATATTCACGAAAACCCATAATGCCAACCTTGCTTCTTAAATCTTTTTGAGCCTGGCAGTGTTGTTTAACTGCTTCGTGGCCAACTTTAATTGCTTCAAGAAAATCTGCCTCTGAAACTTCCTTAGCCTCACCTTCCACCATTACCACACTAGTTTCTGAAGCACCAACCATGATGTCGAGTTCAGCTCTTTCAATGTCAGCACGCAAAGGATTCACAACAAATTTCCCGTCAATCTTGCAGACTCTCACTTCTGAAATCGGTCCATTGAATGGAATATCAGAAACCGCAAGCGCAGATGATGCTGCGAGTGCAGCCAATGAGTCAGGTGCTATTGTTGGATCTGAGGAAATCATTTGAATCATCACTTGTGTATCGCACAGGTAATCTTCCGGAAATAATGGACGAAGCACACGATCTACCAAACGGCTGATCAATATTTCATATTCAGAAAGCTGTCTTTCTCTTTTGAAAAATCCTCCCGGAATTCTTCCGGCAGATGCAAATTTTTCCTGATAGTCAACGGAGAGGGGGAAAAAATCCTGACCCTCTTTTAACTCTGAACTAGCAACCACGGTTGCAAGCAGCATGCAATTGCCCTGACGCACAACAACAGAACCGTGTGCCTGAGCAGCCAGCTTACCGGTTTCAATGGTAATAGTGCGGCCATCGCCGCTATCGAATGTGTGTTGAATTCCAACTTTGTTTCCCATAATGAATTATGTTTTTAAAATGCAAAGAGTCGAACACACAGCGTAATCACTATGGTTCGACTCTGCGAAATGTTTTGAAAAAATTTTTGCAGAAAAATACAAGTGATTATTTCCGCAATCCCAACTTATCTATCAGCTGACGATAAGAAGTAAGATTTGTATCATGCAAATGATGCAGAAGGCGCTTGCGTTCGCCTACCAGCTTAATCAATCCGCGTCCACTGCTTTTGTCTTTTGGAGCTGAGGTCAGGTGGCCGGTTATGTGGTTGATTCGCTCTGTTAATAATGCAATTTGAACTTCAGCAGCTCCGGTGTTTGCCGCTTTACCACCGAATTTTGTTGCGATCTCTGCTTTTGATTCTTTGTTTAATCTCATTTTATTTTCCGTCTATTTTTTAAGAGGGGCAAATGTAAGCGTATGAGTTATATAAAAAAGCGGAGGGCGGGATATTTGGCTTATCCCTTTTTTGAAAGCTAATCAGTCCGTTGAAGCCTTAAAAAATATAGCCAACTTTTACCAAATAATAGTCAATAATTGTCCGAAAACCTGATCTGGCGTCATAGCCGTTGCTTCTTTCATACATTAAACTTATAGTTATTTTTTTTGATCGCAACCCGCATTCCGACAACAGAATTTCTTCGTCGTGCCTCAATCCAAAACTATCTATTGCCATTCTGAATTCATTTCCGGAATCGTGAGCAATCCTTTTATAATTTGTTAACGATCCATACCTGAAACCAAAACCAAGATAGGGTCTCCACTTTGCTGTACTTAAATCATAAGAAACAAGTACGCTGCCATGGATGTAGTTGCACCTGTAAAAGGGTTGTGAAGTATATTTATTTGAAGAGGAATCATAAATAGATTGCATGTTCAAACCATAAGAATGATATCCGATTTCTGAAGTGAACCTGGCCTTTTCATGACTTCCTGCAGGAATTATTGTCCCAAAAATGTTGAACGAATATGACGGACAAAGAGGTGAGTGATATTGCTTTCCATTAGGAAAAAAATTATTCAATTTGTTTGCCCCCGCTTCAAGGTTAAATCCCCATTGGTATTTTGTTACATCTTTTTTTGCCAGAAAATCTACCTGAGATTTATTTAACAAATAAAAAAAATCGGCAAGGGAGTTTCGTTCATATTTAATCGTAGGAATAATATTTTGTAATACAGGGTTAAATTGACTAAGCGTATCAAGTTGAAAAAAGAATTCATTACGGACTTCAACATAAATCCCGCCTGCTACATTTTCCATATTTACTCCATAATAACTCTGACTTCTGGGAACTTCTCTGTAACGCAATTCAACCGGCTTGCTCCCATCGACAGAATATAGAAAATGGGTTTTATTCCTCCAGTCAATTAATTCATAAAGAGAAAATTCGCCACCAACCAGTAAGCGAAGAAAGGCGGAATCATTTTCAAACTTACGAATGGTATCATTTAACATTCTGGCTAATTCAATCCCTGATTTATTTGAAAGTTTTACAGGTGAAACATCAAGCAATAAACTATAACCCCGATAAATCTCACCTGAATTTGTCTTCACTTCTTTTGTTGCAAGGGGTGTAAGTTTTTTATCTCCATTATCAGTATGAACCAAAATCGATATTGGATTTTGTCTCCATTCCCGATCCTTCATCAGGCAGGCAACTGTATCGCCGCTGCTGGTGATATAATATGTATTTTGAGAAAAAAGATTTCTGAAATTCAAAAGAAAAAGAATAAAAAGCAGAATCAGTTTTTTGCCCATAAATATTTTCCGGTGAAATGATTATTGATGTTGCAAAATATTATGATCAGTTTAAAAAAGAAATGCTATCAGTTGATTCGCATACCTGAAATATTATGTTTGCCGCCTTTAAAACAATAGAAACAAAATGAAAAGAACATCATCAGCAATTTGGAATGGAACTGGCAAAGAAGGAAAAGGCTCTATGTCTTCACAAAGTAATTTCCTCAACAATTTACCTTATACATGGGCCAGCCGATTTGAAAATGCAAATGGTACAAATCCCGAGGAGCTAATAGCTGCCGCACACGCAGGTTGTTATAGTATGAAACTTAGTTTCCTTTCTGAAAAAGCCGGATTCAAAACTGATTCAATTGAAACATCATGCACTGTTAACTTAGAAAACGGTGTTATCACTAATTCGCATTTAATTGTTAAAGCCAGTATCCCGGGTTGCTCCGCTGAT
This sequence comes from Bacteroidota bacterium, assembly GCA_003455275.1. Taxonomy (GTDB): domain Bacteria; phylum Bacteroidota; class Bacteroidia; order Chitinophagales; family UBA10324; genus CAXBPY01. The sequence goes on from DMRR01000277.1 coordinate 8,904, forward strand.
CAATTTCAGGAGTTAGCAAATGATGCAAAGGCAAATTGCCCGATCAGCAAATCGCTTTCCTGCGAAATCACAATTGAAGCAACATTGATTTGAAGATGAGTCAATTTGAAAATTTGAAGATGAGTTTCAAGAACTCTGAAAAAAGAAAAAGTATTTCATTTTCAAATTTTCAAATCTTCAAATTTCCAAATTAGCATATGCTCATCTTTAAACAATTCTCTTTCGATTCAGCACACTATCTTCCGAATGTACCTGCGGATCATAAATGCCGCAATACACATGGCCACACTTACCGCATGATTATTTATCTCGAAGGAAATCTTATTCCTGAAAAAGAATGGGTGATGGATTTTTCAGAAGTAAAAAAAGTAGTTGCGCCAATTATTGATGAGATTGATCACAAGTTGCTGAATGAAATTCCGGGAATGGAAAATCCGACTTGTGAGCGAATTATTATCTGGCTTTGGGAGAAAATAAAACCACTGCTTCCTGCTCTGAAAAAAATAGAACTGCACGAGACACCAACTTCTGGCGCAGTTTACGAAGGAGAATGAGTAGATTTATCTAATGAAAAAAATCCTTCTTGTTGCAGCGACCGAAAATGAAATTGCTCCGTTGCTGAAATCATT
>DMRR01000033.1 GCA_003455275.1 Bacteroidota bacterium
ACCATCTACTTCGGCGGCGGAACTCCATCGTTGCTGAATGAAGAAGAACTCAGCCGAATTCTGAATTCGATTCAAAAAAATTTTTCCGTTGAAGGTGAAATCGAATTCACACTCGAGGCAAACCCCGATGATTTAACAAGCCAGAAATTGCGAATGTTGAAAAAAATTGGAGTGAACCGCCTCAGCATCGGAGTGCAAAGCTTTCGAAATGAAGATTTAAAATGGATGAATCGTGCGCATTCTGTGGAGCAGGCAGATAATTCCGTTCGTGATGCAGCACAGCTTGGCTTCAGCAACCTCAGCATCGATTTGATTTATGGATTGCCAACTTCTGCTCTTGATCATTGGAAAAAAAATTTAGAGGAAGCGATTGCACTTCCCATTCAACACCTTTCCTGTTACTGTTTAACTGTTGAAGAACACACGGCTCTTTCGCATTTTGTGAAGAAAGGAAAAGTGACAGAGAAAAAAGATGAAGCGAGTTCCACCGAATTTTTATTCGCACATGATTTTCTTGAGCAAAATAATTTTCGTCATTATGAAGTGTCGAATTATTCCATTGCAAATTCTGAGAGCAAGCACAACAGCAATTATTGGAACAACACTCACTATCTTGGCATCGGACCTTCAGCGCATTCTTACAATGGAAATTCACGAAGGTGGAATGTGGCGAACAACATTCTTTATCTGAACTCGGTGAAGAACAATCAATCATTTTCTGAAGAAGAAATTCTAACTCTGGAACAAAGTTTTAACGAATATCTGATGACACGGCTCAGAACTTCGAACGGAATTTCTTTTTCTGAAATTGAAAATCTTTTCGGAAAAAATTCTGCTGATGAACTGAAGAAAAAAATTTTGGCTTACAAAAAGCTAAATCATTTCATTCAGGAAAACGGAAAGCTCATCCTCACACCCGAAGGCATGCTTAATTTGAATCCGATAGTAATTGAATGGATGTTGTAAATCATTCTCACATTTAATTTGCGGCTCTTAAATGACTGAGTTAAATCACAAGTGCGCCAACCTGATTATTGCCGGTTTCGGGAAGGCGGGCACAACATCATTATTCGAGTATCTTTCCTCTCACCCGGATATCTGCGGCTCTGCAGTGAAGGAAACGAAATTTTTTATGCCTCTGAAATTTCGCAAACCGCTTCCATCGCTGAATGAATATTCAAAATTCTGGTCGCACTCACATGGCCAGAAATACCTGCTTGATGCTTCACCTTCTTATGGCTTTGGCGGCCGGGCACTTGCGGAAGCAATGAAGAAAAATCTGAGAGAGGATTTGAAGTTGATTTTCATTTTGCGCGAACCCGTGGGCAAAGTTTTCTCTTGGTATCGCTATATGCAATCGACGAGATTAAAAATTCCAATGGAAATCACATTCGAAAAATTCCTTGAGTATTCATTTAACGAAATTGATTTAGCCGAAACGGAATTTAGAGATACACCTTATTCCAAAGGCGTGAGTAATGGCTTATACATAAAAGCGCTTCCGGTTTGGTTTGAGCTTTTTGGCAAAGAGAATATTAAACTCTTTTTCTATGACGACTTACGAAGCGATTCAAAAAAGATTGTGACTGAAATATGTAACTGGCTTAAGATTGATCCGTCTCTAATTGATGAAACGAAACTTCACCAGGTTGCAAACAAAACTATGAATTACCGAAGTGGTAGAATTCATAAAGTTTTGAAATCAGTTTCAAACCTGATCCCATCTTCAATGAAAAGAAGCGGAAGTGTATTTCGGTCCTTGAAAAAAACCTATAATAAATTTTCGCAGGTTGAACGAAACGATCAAATGAATGCTGAAACAAAAAAAAATCTTCACGAATTTTTTCAGCCGCACAATAAACTTCTTGCTGAATTCCTGAAAGAGAAAGGCTATTCGGATTTGCCCCTGTGGCTGAAATGAATTTATATTATTTCTGAAAATAAAGTCTTATTCTACTTTTTTTCAAAAAGTAAAATAGGTTTCTCATCAAGAAATCTCTATTCGACAATCAGCTTTCCGGTTCGTTCGTTGCACTATCCACTAAATAGATAGGATTGAAAGTCCAGGTTAAAATTCCTGAGCCGGAAATATTAAAGTCAGAATAGTTGTGACTGGAAGCCAGATTTTCTACACTCATAGGATCAAGGAACTGAGATAAAGTGTCAGTTACAATTATAAAATTAGTGGTGTCGTTTCCGGTGTTTTGAAAATGAATGGTGTAAGTAAGAATCGAATCGCCTTCCATAATATCGCCCTCGGGTGTTACCTCTTTTTCATTCGGATCCAATGAGCCTGAAATAGGTGCTGTATAAATCAAATGATTGTTTGACGGGCTGCAATCGCCGGAAACAGGATCAATAAAATATTCGCTGGTTAGCTGGTATCCAATCGGTGTGGTTGATGGAACAAGGAAATAGTTTCTTAAATAATTATAGCTATGGCAACAATATTGACCAACATTGGAAACCTGCCATGTTAGTGTGTGTGCTGCGGCGTCGTGAACCGGCATAGGGGCCTGGCTATATTGATAAACAAGAGCACTGTCGTAATGAAAAACAATTGTTGCAGTATCGGTAAATGGATTTCCGGAATTATAGTAGTAATAAATCCACATTGATTTTTGAAATCCCGGGTTTGCTGAAGACCAGCCGGGATGCACTGCCAGATCAAATCCGGAAACAATCTGAAACCCAAAATTGCAATTTGAAATTGTATCGCAATTGCCTGATAGATTTATAGGGCTGCTTGCATTACCACAAGCTGAATAAAAATTGCATGTTCCTCCCGATCCATTCCATGCATCAAGTGTATAAGTACCTGAAATAGCTGAATGTAAAAAATAATGCCCGTTAGAATCGGCTGTCGCGTAGTATCCCCCACCTGCGCCTGCCGCATGAATGGTTGCACCAATAGCTGGGAGCTCAGTTGAGTCCATAATGCAATTAGAGTTAAGATCATAAAAAGCGTATCCTTCAACTACATGATTGCTCGTGTTAGTAACAGTTCCAACACCTGATCTTGTACATCCATTATTATCAGTAACAGTAAGAGAATAATTACCGGAAGCTAATCCAGTGATTGTAGAAGTAGTTGCGCCGTTACTCCAATTGAATTGATATGGTGCTACTCCGTTATAAACAGTTGCTGAGCAACTTCCATTATTCGAACAATTCGAATTTGTGGGGCTTACATAAACATAAAAATTGTATTGACTGGTTATAAAATTTGTTTGTGCTTGAGTGCACCCGAAAGCATCTGTTATTGTCACGGTATAATATCCGGAAGGAATATTTACAAGAGAGTCATTTACCGATCCATTGTTCCATAAATAAGAAAAGGGTGCTGTGCCGCTATTAGCAATTCCTACAACAAGTCCCTGGTTAGAACAATTATAAGGGATTGATACCAATGAAATCGCTAGGTCATTTGAATCAGAGATTGTAGCAGATATATATCCAGCGCAACTATTAATATCCGTTACAGTTAGCAGGTATGATCCGGCGGATAAACCGGATAAATCTTCAGTAGTTGCACCGGTGTTCCATAAATAATTATAAGGCGGTGTGCCTCCAACTATAGTAGCATTAATGCTTCCATTTGAGTTTCCGCAGATTGATGATAAATGTGTTTCGCTGGTTGTCGGGCCGTTTGTATTACCAATTATTATGTTTGAAATTGATTGTGAACAAGGAGTTTGATCGGTTACAGTTACAGAATAAACGCCCTGGGAAAGATTTGTTAAATCCTGTGTAGTTGCACCATTGCTCCATAAATAAATATATGGGGCTGTTCCTCCGGTTACTGTAAGATCAATACTTCCATTATTATTTCCGCAAGTTGTGTTTTGATGAGTTTGAGAAAGTGAGATGGGGCACCCGACTTGAAAAGCATTCGACAAAATATACATCATAGGAGGTCCGAAGCCATCTGTTGCATCAATATGTAAATCATACAAACCTGTAGGAGCGCCACCAGGAATAATCCAATGAGCAGTTACAGAGTTGCTGTTTAAATAATTAACGCTACCCCAATCCGAGTCTATTTCATAACTACCTCCATTCTTAATCATTCGAACATCAGTACCGCCAAATGGGGTACCTGGAACAAAGATGTTTCCCGTAGCAGTTATGGTCGTAGTCAGTGATTGACCTTGAAGTGAAAAGCCAGGAGTAATCCCTGATATCGATTGTGATTTTGAATTAATGGATAAAAGAACTAAAACAAAAAAAAATAAAAATGGGTTTTGTTGAAATGATCTTCATATACAAGATTTTAAGGTGACTAAAAGTAATAAACTAGCTTCTTCCCTGTTAGCATTTTCTTTTTAAAAAAATTATCCGGCCAGGAACCCATAAACTTTTCCGCCTGTTTCATTTCATTGAAATCAAAAATCTCGGAAAGAAATTTACATTCGCGACGCGAAAAAAAATAATGAGCAAATGGGAATTCTAAAGGATAAATTCAAGTCAGTTGCCCTGCCGATGGCCGCAGAGGTCAAAGCAATGATCAAGGAACACGGTGATATGCCGCTCGGCACTTACACTATTGATCAGGCATATGGCGGAATGAAAAGCATAATGGCCCTTGTAACAGAAACTTCACTGCTTGATTCAGAAGAAGGAATCAGGTTTCGTGGATACACAATTCCTGAATTACAAGAAAAACTTCCGAAAGCACAAGACTGTACTGAGCCACTTCCCGAAGGTCTTTTCTACCTGATGCTTATTGGTGAATTACCTGATTCAAAAATGGTGGAACATATAAGCAGCGCCTGGATGCGACGCAGCATTGTTCCTCTTCATGTCTTCACTGCATTAAATGAATTGCCTCCCCATACACATCCAATGACTCAGTTCAGTATTGCAATAATGGCCATGCAAACTGAAAGCATCTTTGCAAAAAAATACCGGGAAGGAATCAATAAAAAGGATTACTGGGACCCGATGTTTGAAGATGTGATGACACTGATTGCACGCCTGCCGCGTGTAGCTGCCTACATATACCGCAGAACTTATCACGATGGAAAACATATTGAACCCGATCCTCAATTGGATTGGGCAGCCAACTTCGCTCACATGCTTGGTTTTGATGACCCGTCATTCAAAAGTTTGATGCGCCTGTATATGACCATTCACGCCGATCATGAAGGAGGAAATGTTTCCGCCCACTCCACCCACCTTGTTGGCTCGGCTTTAAGTGATGCTTATCTTTCATTCACCGCAGGAATGAACGGGCTCGCAGGGCCTCTTCATGGACTTGCAAATCAGGAGGTGATTCGCTGGGTAATGCAAATGCAAAAGGAAATCGGGTCAACCTCTCCCACTGAAGAACAAATTGCTGCCTATATACAAAGGACTCTGACAGAAGGAAAAGTTGTTCCCGGTTATGGACATGCTGTGCTTCGCAAAACTGATCCGCGTTTCACAGCACAAATGGAATTTGCAAAAAAGTATTGTCCGAATGATGAATTAGTAAATACAATCTGGAGAATTTATAAAGTTGCTCCCCCAATTCTGGAGAACACCGGCAAAATCAAAAACCCATGGCCCAATGTAGATGCACACAGTGGTTCCCTGCTAGTTCATTACGGTTTGGTGGAAGAAGATTTTTATACCGTTCTTTTCGGGGTTTCTCGTGCATTGGGTGTTCTTACTTCTTTATGTTGGGACAGAGCACTCGGTCTCGGAATCGAACGACCAAAATCTATCACTACTGAATGGGTGAAAGCCTTCATTGCTAAGAATAAGGTGAAAGCTTAAGTTGCATTTCGGACTTAAGATTTTTGAATTAAGATTATCTGTGGATTGATAATTCGTGATTCACACATGCCGATTCCTAAAACTGCTACTTACATAATCTGCTTTCAACTGCATACTGTCAACTTTCAACTGGCTACTTAACTTACTCGCTGATTACTTTCGCGCCAATGCAAGTAAAAATTATAAATCACTCTGATAATTCACTCCCGGTTTATGAAACAATTGGTTCTGCCGGAATGGATTTGAGAGCTTTCATTCAACAACCAATCACACTCGGCTCAATGGAGCGTACGCT
>DMRR01000152.1:0-17533 GCA_003455275.1 Bacteroidota bacterium
TCATGTTGCTCTTCGGTTTCATTACTGTGCTGGAAGATACGGGCTACATGGCGCGTGTAAGTTTTCTCATGGACAGAATTATGCGCACAACAGGGCTCAGCGGAAAATCAACTGTGCCGCTCATCAGCGGACTTGCGTGTGCAATTCCTGCAATCATGAGTACGCGCAACATTGAGAATAAAAAAGACCGGCTCATAACCATTCTTGTTACTCCGCTCATGAGTTGCTCTGCGCGTTTACCGGTGTATGCGCTGCTTGTGAGTTTTGCTGTGCCGAGTCAGCCGGTTCTTGGAATTTTCAATCTGCGCGGAATGGTAATGCTCGGCTTATATCTCTTCGGATTTATTTCTGCAATGATTGCTGCATTTGTAATGAAGCTTGTGATAAAATCAAAAGAGAAAGGATGGTTTTTGATGGAGCTCCCGATTTATCGCTATCCGCGCTGGGGAAATGTTGGTGTTACCATGCTTGAAAAAGCAAAGGTGTTTGTGTTCGATGCAGGAAAAATTATTGTTGCCATTTCTGTTGTGCTTTGGTTTCTCGCCAGCTTCGGACCTTCGGGTGAAATAAAAAAAGCTGAAGAAAAATTTTCTTCAACAGAATATACCCAACATTATTCTCCTTCTGAAATTGATGCAATGAAGCAAGGAGAAAAACTGCGCCACTCTTACGCTGGACACATCGGGCACTTTATTGAGCCCGCAATTGCACCAATTGGTTTTGATTGGAAAATCGGAATCTCGCTTATCACTGCGTTTGCGGCCCGTGAAGTTTTTGTCGGAACAATCGCTACGATTTACAGCGTCGGTTCTTCTGATGAAATTGATATGACGAAACTGCGCGAGCGAATGCGCAACGAAAAAAATCCGGTAACGGGTGAACCCGTGTTTTCAACTGCAACCGTTTTTTCGCTGCTTATATTTTTTGCTCTTGCCATGCAGTGCATGAGCACCATTGCTGTTGTGAAGCGCGAAACAAAATCATGGAAGTGGCCCGTCATTCAACTGGTGTATATGACTGGACTTGCTTACTTGTGCAGCTTTATTGCTTTTCAATTACTGAAGTAGTTTTAGTTTATTCGTCACAGACAAAAAGAAAATATGAGCAAGGAAAATCAAAGAGTGATGAATGTTCTTTTCATTGATGATAACCGCATTGATCACCAGGTATTCCGCGGGCTGCTTGAATTGTGTGATGTTCCGGTTCGGCTGATTGTGCTTGATAATGGTGAGGCCGCAATTACTTTCTGCAAAAACCTAACGGACCTCGCAATGATTCCTGATGTTATTTTTTGTGACATCAATATGCCTAAAATCAATGGTTGGGGTTTCTTAGATGAATATTCAAAACTGGATATAGCTCAACGAAAAAAAAATTCCGCTTTATATGATATCCAATTCGTTGATGCCTGAAGAAATTAAAAGAGCGAACACTGATCCATTTTGTAATGGGTTTATTACTAAGCCGGTGAAATTGCATGCACTCAATGCAATCATTATGAAGCACGCCAGCGATTAGTTAGAAACAAATTATTCCATCACTATCAGCAATTGACCTTTTTCGGTTTTGTCGCCGGGTTTTACTTTGATTGATTTTATTTTTCCATCGCCGGAACTCTTCAATACATTTTCCATTTTCATTGCTTCGAGCACAAGTAGGGAGTCTCCTTGTTTTACAGTTTGTCCTTCTTCAACTGAAATTCTTAACACCAACCCCGGCATTGGAGCTTTTAACTCATTTGCTTTCTTAGTAAGCGCCTTATCCATGCCGAGTTGTTTGAGCAGGCGATCATAATCGTTTTCTACTTTCAGCTCAATTGGTTTGTTATTTATTTTCAGAAAGAAGATTTTATTCTCTTCATCAATCTTTAAAAGTTCAGCTTCAAAACTTTTTCCTTCGAATATGATTTGATAAAGCTTATCCTTAATTTTTATAATATCCCAATTGCTGCGTTTATCATTAATAACAAATCCTTCCTTTTCAAATTTTATATCAAACTCTTGTCCGGATTTGGTGGTGACCTTGTACATAGGGTGCGATATTAACTCAAAGAGAAAATATCAAAGATGAAAAAAGGTTTCTCTAAAACTCTACGCCGAACTTCAGACACATTCTTTGGTAGGTGTATTTGTAATTATATTTTTCTCCGCCGCTATAAGAGTATGTACGCTGCCACCGGTTTTGAGCATATGCCGCTCCGATTGAAATGGCGACTTCACTTCTCATTCTGAATTTTATTCCAAAGCCCGCACTTCCATAAAAACCTCCGGTAACTTTTTCGTCGCCCGGATAATAAAATGGTTCGTAGTAGTAAACATTATTTCTCGGGCTCGCAAAATTGTAACCAGCATCAGCAAAAAAAACAGGCGTAGTTGAGGTCTTTAAAAATTCAGATCGCACAGATCCAAAAACAGGAAACAACATAGCATCTGATATCTGAAACCCGATACCGCCTCCTAAATTCAACCATCGGTTAAACCGATAACCATTCACGGTTTCTACCTCAAAACCATTTGTGTTTTCACCAATCATCAGCCCTATATCAGTTACATTAAAATATCCTTTGTTCCTGATCATAACAGGCATGTAATAACCCGATGGAATATGTTCTTGTTTTACTGAATCCACCATTGTGTTATCAATCGTCATCAGATTGCTTCCAATTGTGAGCAGTTGTATGTTCTTATCTGTTTGAGCTTTAATAATTCCTCTGTAAATACTACCTCCCTTTATATATACCACATCTTGTGTGCTCGATTGTGCTTTAACCTTTGGCAGGCTCAGTATAACAATCATGAAAGTTAAAATAGATACTGATAAAATCTTGTTCATGTTTTAATTTTTTTTCTGTTTAAGTAAGTTTTCTAGGTTTAAACAACAATGAAAGTTTTGAGTTTAATTATTTTTTTTATTGATGATGCAGCATTCAAAAAAAGTCAGAGGTCATTACTTCAAAACCAATTGATATGCATTACATCTTTTCTTCATTGACCTTTTCTTACAATAAAATGCTGCACACTGCCGCAACATTTTTTCTATTAGCAGTTGTATTCAGCAGTTGTATAAAAGATCATTGCCTCGAAACACGCGAGTATAAATACTATAAACCGGTGTATATGACATATGAACAATTGCGTTCATCTGTTGCGTCGCTTCCGGCAAAAGGAATTAAGGATGCAGGAAAAATTTATTATAAGGATCATTTTATTTTTCTAAATGAAATTAATAAGGGAATTCATGTGATTGATAATTCAAATCCATCTTCCCCACAAAACATTGCATTTATAAATATTCCAGGAAATGTAGATATAGCTGTGAAGGATAATATTCTTTATGCTGACAGCTACAGTGACCTGGTGGCAATAAATATTTCTGATCCTGCACATTGTACGGAAGTAAATCGGATACAAGATGTTTTTCCTGACCGCACCTATAACTATGGTTATGTTTATGATCCACATAAAGGTGTGGTGATTGACTGGCAGGAACGCGATACAATAATTGAAAGTGATTGCTCTTATAGTGGTCCGCTTTATCTGATGGAGGGTGACATGACTTTCACAGCCATGAGTTCTTCTTCAACTTCTTCTTCAGTAGCTACTTCACCTGGTACCGGTGTAGGAGGCTCACTTTCCAGATTCACTATCTGTAATAATTATCTATACACTATTGATAACTGGAACCTTCACCTATTCAATATTGCGGTTTCTGCTAACCCAATAGAAGGAAACACAATTAATGTTACATGGAACATAGAAACAATTTATGCATATCAGAACAATCTTTTTATCGGAAGCAGTATTGGGGTTTATATTTATGATACAAGTAATCCTTCATCGCCTGTACAAAAATCTATATTCGTTCATGTAACAAGTTGCGATCCTGTGTGTGTGGATGGAAATTTTGCTTACAGCACTTTGCGCGGCGGAACCCCATGTAATGGTTTTACTAATCAAATGGATGTAATTGATGTAAGCGATCTTAATAATCCTGTTTTGAAAACGAGTTACTCACTTACCGGTCCGTATGGATTAAGCAAGGATGGCAACCAATTATTCATTTGCGACGGTAGTGCCGGGTTGAAAGTATTTGATGCTACTGATCCGCTGCAAATGACAATTAAGCAAAACATTACCAACATTTTTCCTCTCGATGTAATTGCTGTGAATCATAATCTTATTGTAGTGGCCAGAAACGGCCTTTATCAATATGATTATTCTAATCCTTTCAATCTATCTGAAATAAGCAAACTAGATTTTACTGAATAGAGTTAAGAAAAATTTTGCCCTGGCGTTTTAAAAAAAATTATTTGAAAATGCAATTCAGATTTATGAGTTGCATTTTTTATTTCAATACAACTTATGCTGTTGCTTAATTATATATTTATTTAAAGAAATTATTATTATCACTTATTAAGGGTGTGAATTGGTTAGAAATATTTTTTTTTAAAACTTGTAATTATGCTTTTCCATCCCTTACTCACATCATTATTCACATTTACATTTAATTCAATCATTGGGATGAAACTGATTTTTCAACTTACTCACACATTGTGAATACATGATATGCATATCGTTAATGGCATAAATAGTTACGCACGAGGTCAAAATAATTTTGTTCACTACTTCCATTTTTATAATAAGATACTAACTGACAATTAAGGAAATTTTTTTGACAGGCTGAAAAAGTTAATTCTCAACTAAACAATCAACATAAAATAGAGATTGTTAACAGCACATGTGAAAAAAGTTGTTATTGATTTTGAGATAGAAATTCTTTTGAGAATTTGTAGAGATTAAAATCCGGATGAAAAAAAACTGACTTTAGTTTTATAAAAAGATCCTCCCGCTTAATATTTTTCATTTTTTGTTTCGCAATCAAACGATAGGCTTTATCTGTCAGTAAAAAAATTTTGCGATCATTTTGTGCTCCTGAGAATTGATTGAGATTTATTTTTTCAATCAACTCATCAACTCCTTCGTTTTTGGTCGCTATAGTTTTTACAACAGGAATCTGCCAGCCATTAATTTCTTTTTCATGAACTAGTATGGAAATATTCTGAATGAATTTATCTACACCATCCCGATCAGCTTTGTTCACCACAAATATGTCGGCAATTTCCATAAGCCCGGCTTTCATAGTTTGAACTTCATCACCAGCCTCAGGTACCAGAACAACTATTGTGGTATCAGCAAGTCCTGCAATTTCAACTTCACTCTGCCCTACTCCTACTGTTTCAATAATTACCAGATCAAACGGAGCTGAACGCAGCACATCAGTCACTTCTATTATTTTATCACTCAATCCACCAAGTGCGCCGCGGGTGGCTATACTTCGGATAAAAATATTTTCATCATTAAAATGTTCGCTTAACCGTATCCTGTCGCCTAAAAGCGAACCAAAATTGAATGGAGATGTTGGGTCAACGGCAATTACAGCAATCTTTTTTCCTTCTGCCGAAAGTTTTTTCAGAATTGAATTTACAAGCGAACTCTTTCCGGCACCGGGTGGCCCCGTAATTCCAACTACCGGAATGGAGTGGTTGATTTTTAATTGTTCAAGAATATTAAGCGATTCACTGGTATCATTTTCAACAAGCGATATGACGCGCGCCAGCGATTTAAAATCTCCATTTTTTACAAGTGATATTAATTCCGCGGTGGAACTCATGTGCACAAAGAAAACATCATTCGCCCAGTTGGCTCCTGATTTTCATTTTCATGTCTTCAATTGTTTGAGAAGGAAGTTTTTTCTTTTCAACCTTACTGAATAAAAATTCTTTATAGGCTTTTTCCATTTGAAAAGATTCCAGGCAGTGCGGACAAATTTTAACTTCGGTTAAAAAATCTTGTTCCTGCTTTTCGCTCAATTCACCATCGAGCAGGAGCATAACCTGTCGCATCATGCGTTCGCAATTGTGCCTTTCGCGGAGTAGTGCTTCTTTATCCATTATCTCATTTCTTTAATGCCCTTTTGATGAGCGTAATTTCTAAGTTTATCCTTTAGCATGTTGCGCGCACGGTTCAGTCGTGAGCGAACCGTTCCAACAGGTATGTCTACAATCTTTGCAATTTCCTCATAACTGAATTCCTCAATGTCGCAGAGCAAAATAACTGTTCTGAAATCGGCGGGGAGTGAATTAATGGCCCCCGAAATTTCATCGCCCACAAGATTTTGAAACATTTCAGTGCGCAGGTCGAGCGATCCTATGCCACTTGATTCATCCACATCTTCATATGCAATGAAATCTTCATAATCAACTAGCCTTGGCGTTTTGGTTTTGCGACGGTATTCATTAATGAAACTGTTTTTCAGAATTTTGAACAGCCATGCTTTTGCGTTGGTTCCCCTTTCATAAGATTTAATGAAACGATAGCCCTTCATATATGTGTCCTGCACAAGATCCCGGGCATCGTCTTCGTTATACACAAGGTGATAAGCAAAATTGTATAGAGAATCGGCATGAGGAAGAAATTCTTTCTCGAATGTCTGGTCATTTTCTTTTTTAATAACCTCTTCTTGCGTCATGATTTCAAACTTAAGTGAATTAAATTTTATTTTACAACCTCTCTGATGATAAATTTTTTAAAAGAAAAATTTTTTCCCGACAACCGTGTGAATCACTATGCTCTATCATGGGTTTTTCTGATCATGTTTTTTGCGGGTTTGATTTTTTCGCACGCCCTTCAGAGCATCAGTATGGGATTATTAGCTGCCAATGTTCTGATTAATAAAGACGCAAAGGAGAACCTGAAATTTTATTTTAATGACAGGGTGATGGTTGTTCTTACTTTTTTTCTTCTCACTTATTTATTAAGCGGTTTTTATTCAGACGATAAAAAATTCTGGCTGGAAAAAGTGAATTTGCGATTAGCATTCGTTGTCATTCCAATAGGTCTTGTAGCCATGCGCGGGATGAGTCACAAACATTTTCAATGGGCGCTTTATATTTTTCTATGGTTGATTGTGGTTAGCTCCATTATTGTGCTGGCGAAATATTTCAGGAACTATGAAGAAATAAATACCAGCTATAGTGCCGGCGGAACAATGGAAACTCCCTATAGCCATATCCGGTTCAGCCTAATGGTTTGTTTTTGCATATTCAGTGGATGGTTTTTATATCGGGGAGATTTTCAACCCCTTTTTCGGGGAGAGAAATATTTCACTCTTGCAGCTACCGGGTTTCTTGTTCTGTTTCTTCACCTGCTCGCAGTGCGTAGCGGGTTGCTTGCGTTTTATATCTGCGCACTCTTTGTAACGCTCCGTAGTATTTACTTCGGAAAAAAATGGAAAAGCGGAATTGCGATGATTGGGGTTCAGATATTAATTCCGGTGGTTGCCTATGTGGTTTTTCCTTCTGTGAAAAGTCGTGTAGACTACATGCAGTATGATATCAAAAACTATTTCAACGGAGCAGACATCCGGGGTTTGAGCGACGCCACCAGGATATATTCCATTCGAACAGGAATTAAAATAGGCCAGCAGAATTATTGGTTTGGGGTCGGCGCGGGCGATTTGAAAAATGAAGCAATGAAATTTTATAAAGACATGCCGGAAATGAAGGATGCATATAAACTTCCGCATAACCAAATCATTTGGGAGTTTGCCTCTGTTGGAATTATTGGATTAATTATTTTTTGGTTTGCATCGTTGTTTCCATTTTTCTACAATCGTAATTACAAGGATCCGCTATTTCTCTGCTTGCATATTATTATATTTTCATCCTATTTGACAGAAGCTACCGCCGACGATTCAAATGGAAATGGATTGTACCTCGTATTTCTTTGCCTTATTTATTTTCAATTATTGAAGCAGCGGACATGAAAATTTCAGGTGTTGTTATTACCTACAATGAGGAAAAAAATATCGGCAAGTGCATTGATTCATTCAGGGATTTGACTGATGAAATTATTGTTGTTGATTCCTTTTCAACAGACAGAACAGAAATGATTTGCAGAGAGAAAGGCGCAAAATTTATTCAACATAAATTTGAAGGACACATTGAACAAAAAAATTTTGCTATCTCACAGGCATCCAACGATTGGATTCTTTCACTTGATGCTGACGAACAGCTCTCACCTGAATTAATAAGATCAATAAGGGAGCAAAAGGAGAAACAAAAAGTTTCTACGGAATTTTTTCAAATGAACAGGCTCAATAATTATTGTGGCAAATGGATAAAGCATGGCATTTGGTATCCGGATAAAAAAATCCGCCTTTGGAATAAACAAAATGGAAGTTGGGGCGGAACTAACCCACACGATAAGGTTATCATATCAGAGGGTGCGAAGGTTGAATTCTTAAATGGAGATATTCTTCATTTTACAGTTTCGTCCCGCGATGAATATTTTTCTCAACAAAAAAAGTTTGCCCTTCTGTCGAATCAAGAAAGAAAAAAAAGGAATGAAAAAAATTATCTACCCGTTTTTATCAGAGCAGCATTCGCTTTTTTTCGTTCTTATATTTTAAGAGCAGGCTTTCTTGATGGAACCGCGGGCTACGATATAGCAAGAGGTTTTGCCTACTATACTAAAGTTAAATATTCTTGATAATGAAAATAAAAAACCCCGCAGAAAAATAACTGCGGGGTTCAATTATTATTTCAGAAATGGTATTACCACTTCTTAGGGCGATCTTGTGGAGGACGAGCAGGGCTTACTTCAATGTTGCGACCCTTCACATCGGTTCCATTGATTCTTTCGATTGCATTTTTGCCTTCTTCGTCGTTGGGCATTTCAACAAAACCGTAACCCTTGGCTCTGCCAGTGATGCGGTCCTTGATGATTTTAACAGAAGAAACTTCGCCTGATTGAGCGAACACTTCTCTTAATTCTTCTTCAGTCAAAGAGTAATTAAGATTTCTAACATAAAGATTCATGAGTAAAAAAATTGAGTTTAAAAAAAAGATTTATTTGAGTTTGAAATTGACGGAGATGAAAACCGCGAACACGATATTATCGGGGCGAATTACCTGCGGTGGATAGTTGTTTGTCTGTTACTGTAATTATTTTGAGTGGTCAAAGATATTCCCAAGAGTGAAAACACCAACTTAATAACAATTTTAATTCTATAGGATTAAAGTGTGCGCTTTACTTCCACTTGCTCAAATCCTTCTAGGATATCTCCCTCTTTAATGTCGTTGTAATTTTTTATAGTAATACCACACTCGTATCCGGCTGCGACTTCTTTAACATCATCTTTAAATCGTTTCAATGAAGAAAGCTCGCCTGTATAAATTACTATGCCGTCGCGAATAATGTGAACCTTTGTATTTCGTGTAACCCGGCCATCAGTTACAAAACAGCCGGCAACTGTTCCAACCTTAGAAACCTTAAACACATTTCGTATCTCGATATTGCAAACAACTTTTTCTTCAACTTTTGGCTCAAGCAATCCTTCCATTGCCGCTCTGATTTCTTCAATTGCCTGATAAATGATAGAGTAGAGGCGGATTTCAATATTTTCTTTCTCAGCAATCTTGCGCGCATTGCCCGAAGGACGAACCTGAAATCCGACAATTATTGCATCAGAGGCTGAAGCAAGTAAAACATCAGATTCTGTAATTGCGCCAACTGCTTTGTAAACTACATTAACATGAATTTCGTTGGTAGAAAGTTTTTGAAGCGAATCTGAAATCGCTTCAACAGAACCATCAAAATCAGCCTTGATAATTACATTCAGTTCTTTGAAATTTCCAAGTGCAAGGCGACGGCCAATTTCATCAAGCGTAATATGTTTTTTTGTTCTGATTCCTTGTTCACGAAGAATCTGGCCGCGTTTGTTTGCAGTTTGCCTTGCCTCTTGTTCGTCTTCGTAGGCGCGAACTTTTTCGCCGGCTTGTGGCGCCCCATCTAAACCCAAAACAAGAACCGGAGTTGCAGGAGGCGCAACCTTCATTTTATTTCCGCGCTCATCGAACATTGCTTTTACTTTTCCTGAGTTAGCCCCTGCTACAATCATATCTCCCTGATGCAGGGTTCCTTCCTGAACAAGTAATGTTGAAACATATCCCCGGCCTTTATCAAGAGAGGCTTCAATCACAGACCCAATAGCAGGTTTGTCAGGATTAGCTTTTAGTTCAAGCAAATCAGCTTCAATCAATATTTTTTCAAGCAGCAATTCGACATTGGTTCCTTTCTTGGCAGAAATTTCCTGCGATTGGAATTTTCCTCCCCAATCTTCCACCAGAATATTCATTTGAGATAATTGTTCGCGAACCTTTTCTGCATTGGCCCCGGGCTTATCCATTTTGTTGAAAGCAAAAATCATAGGAACGCCGGCAGCTTGTGCGTGACTGATCGCCTCTTTTGTTTGCGGCATTACGCTATCGTCTGCTGCAATTACAATAACCACAATATCGGTAATCTTGGCTCCGCGCGCACGCATAGCTGTAAACGCTTCGTGACCAGGAGTGTCGAGAAAAGTTATTTTTCTACCATCGGGAAGTTCAACTTCATAGGCGCCAATGTGCTGAGTGATTCCGCCTTTTTCTCCAGCAACTACATTTTCATTTCTGATATAGTCAAGCAAGGAAGTTTTTCCGTGGTCTACATGGCCCATAATAGTAACAATGGGCGGGCGCGGCTTCAAAGTTTCCGGAGAATCTTCTTCTTCAATTTCTTCTTCTTGAGCATCAACACCGATGAATTCTACTTCATATCCAAATTCGTGAGTTACGAGTTCAATAATTTCTGCGTCGAGGCGTTGGTTGATAGAAACAAACACCCCGAGATTCATACAATTTTTAATTACATCGGTTGATGAAACATTCATAAGGCTCGCTAACTCAGACACCGCAATAAATTCTGTGACCTGAAGTTTCTGTTTGCCGCCAGCAGATTGAAGTTCTTCCTTTTCATCCTCTCTCCTGTCTTTGCGTAATTTCTTTCCGGCCTTGCCCCCTTTAATACCATGCGAACTAAGTCGAGACATGGTAGCTTTAATCTTATCCTGAATTTCCTTTTGAGAAACTTCTGTTGGAACATCTTCTGTGCGCCTTTCGCCTTCGCGGCGGCCGCCACGATCATCTCTTCTGCGCTGATCGCCGTGTCTTTGATTTTGCGTTTGTTGGTTTCTTTCCGAAGTGCGCTGCTGACCAGGAGCTTGTGTTGATCCGCTTTGGGCGCGCGGCGTAGTTCCGGGTGGCTGTTGTCCTATCGGACCTTCTTCCGAAGAGTATATTCTTTTTCTCTTCCGCTTTTCTCTTCCACTTTTTATAACATCAGAATAGTCGGGCTTCTTATCTTGAATAGAGCCAAGATCTATTTTCCCCATTACTGTAGGTCCGCTCAGTTTTGAGTAAGAAGTTTTTCTGGTTGGTCCAGCCTCTTCTTTTGCGGGCTCCGTATTTTTTTCAGCAATCTTAATCTCCTCCGTCGCTTCTAGTTGTACAGGTGTTTTTACTTCTTTAATCTCTTCAACGATTTCATCGGCCTTCTTCTTTCCTTTTCCTTTTTTCGCGGGTTCGGATTTTTTCTTCTCCTTATCTTCATCGGACGGGTCGGCGGGCAATTCTATTTTGCCAACCACTTTTGGCCCTTCAACTTTATCGGCCTTCGCTCTTTTAACTTTTGTCGGGACTTTCTCTTCTTCTGCTTTTTGGTCTTCTTTTTTTGAATCAGTTTTTAAACCCTGAGCAGGTTCTTCATCAGACTTCTTTTTGTCTTGTGCTTTTGTAGAAGTCTTAATGTTTTTTATTAGCAACCCCTCTTCTTCTTCATCCGGTTTTTTCGGAGAAGCTTTTGCCGGCACTTTTTCCGGTTCAATTTCCTTCGGAGCAGCGGGCTTTATTCCAAGAGAAATTTTATCTGCCTTTTGTTTATCGCTTTTATCCTGAGCAAACTCAAGCAGCAACACTTCATACATTTCATCAGTGATTTTCACAGTGGGTTTGTTCTCCACAGAAAATCCCTTTTGATTCAGATACTCAATAAGGTGATTCAAGCCCACATTGAGCTCCTTGGCAACCGCCGCAATTCTCTTTCCGCCTGTTGTTACTTCAGCCATTCAGTTTTATTAGAACTTATCGATCAAATCGATAAGCGTTTTTCTATCCTTCTTTTTTATTATCGCTTTCAAATTCTGTTTTCAGAATTTTAATCACCTCTTTAATTGTTTCTTCTTCCAAATCCGAGCGGCGCACCAGCTCATCTACGCTCAAATCCAGCACGCTACGGGCAGTATCGCAACCGATTGCTTTCAACTCATCAATTATCCAACCATCGATCTCGTCTGAAAATTCATCCAGATCAATATCAAATTCTTCATCATCTTCTTCGCCCTCTCGGAACACATCAATTTGGTATCCGGTGATTCTTCCGGCGAGCCGGATGTTTACGCCCCCGCGGCCAATTGCCATTGATACCTGATCGGATTTGAGGTATACCGCTACTTTTTTTGTTTCGTCATTAATTTCCATTGAAGTGATTTTCGCAGGAGTTAATGAGCGTGTGATAAAAAGCTGAATATTGTTGGTGTAATTGATGATATCAATATTTTCATTCTTGAGCTCACGAACAATTCCATGAATGCGCGAACCCTTCATTCCAACACAAGCGCCAACGGGGTCAATTCTGTCATCATAAGACTCAACTGCGACTTTTGCGCGCTCACCCGGTTCACGAACAATTTTCTTAATTGTAATCAGCCCATCAAATATTTCAGGCACTTCAGCTTCTAAAAGTTTTGCAAGAAATTGTGGGTCGGTGCGGGAAAGCATTACAACGGGGCTTCCGTTTTTCATTTCAACTGAGCGCACAACTGCACGAACATTATCGCCCTTCTTAAAAAAGTCTGCGGGAATAGTTTCGGTTTTGGGAATAATTAATTCGTTTCCATCATCATCAATTAATAGTGTTTCGCGTTTCCAAATCTGATAAACCTCACCACTTACAATTTCTCCGATACGATCGCTGTATTTTTTATAGAGCTCGTCTTTTTCTAATTCAGTAACCCGCCCGGCAAGAGTTTGGCGGGCGCTCAAAACAGCCCGGCGACCAAATGATGCCATCTTAATTTCTTCAATAGTTTCTTCGCCTACAGAAAAATCGGGCTCGATCTTAACCGCTTCTGAAAGAGGGATCTGTTTAACAGGATCTTCCACTGCACCATCTTCGACAATCTCGCGGCGATGCCAAATTTCAAGATCGCCTTTCTCCGTATTAACGATTATGTCAAAATTTGCATCATCACCATACTTCTTTCGAATTAGTGTGCGGAATACATCTTCCAACACCTTCATCATAGTTGGTCGGTCAATGTTTTTCTGGTCTTTAAACTCTGAGAATGATTCAATCAGCTCAATGTTATTCATGTTGTCTGTTATTTAAATTCTACCACAACGGTGGTTGATTTTATCTGGTTAAAATTAATTTCAATTTGTCCAAGGAGGGTTTGTTTTTTCTTTTCAGTTTTAATCTCTTCAAGAAGAATTCCATTATCGTTCGCGCTGACCAGTCTTCCTTCTTTTCTTGATCCATCATTCAATAGCACGCTCACTTTTCTTCCTGCGTATTTTCTGTATTGCCTCAAAACCTTGAGCGGCTTTCCCATTCCGGGGCTAGAGACTTCAAGGGAATAACTAGAAGAAAAATTGAATTCCTTATCAAGCTCGCCCTCCAGAAAACGGCTTATGGTTGCGCAGTTTTCTATTGTAAACCCTTTGTCAGAATCAACGAACACTTGAACGGTACCGCCATTTACCTTGCAATCTACCAGAAACCAATTACGAGACTCTAATTCGGGCGTCAGTATTGCTGAAATTTTATTTTGAAGTTCTGAACTATTCATAACAATAAAAAAGGGGACGCCGTCCCCTCATTCACTTAATCCGCGTGCAAATGTAATCGCAGCTATGAGAAATGAAAATTTGTTTTTGAAGCGGAGGAATGAAATGCTAATGAATAATTGAGTAGAAATTACTTGCGATCTCGTCAAAAATTTATTTTGAAAAAATTATTTGAGGAAGCAGAACTTTATTTTGAATTCTTATCGGAAGCATCGAATCTTTTAACTGCATTATTTCTATTCCGGATTTGCCGATGATGCCGATGCAAACTTTTTCGACGAATAAAAATTAGCAATTGGTTGTAAATACATTTATGCGATGAATGGGATATGCTGTAAAATTTTTTTCTACAAGATGACTTTAAGACACCCGAAGTCAAATCAATCAAATACAACTTGCCACCAGTACCAAAAACCTTTTCATCAGTGATAAGGAGATGAGAAGAATCCTTAAACAACACCGCCTCTTTCTGTGTAAGAGATCTAAATTGAAATTGCTTTGGTGCCACAGAAAAAAAATCGTTGGAACGAAATCCATGAAACAGAAAAACTGAAAAGTAGGTGAGAAGCACGAGTGAAGTATCCTGCCCGAGAATATCCGCTGAAGTAACCGGTTCATTTAAATAGAAACTATCAACCAGGTCTGCAGTAAAACTACCCCCGGTATCCGGAATGCGATATTGTTTGGTATATCCGGAATTCTTTGAAGTTGAAATATTTTTTGTAAAGAGATAAAGAGAATCTCCTGAGTGAATAAATGCTTCGCAATCGAAATTCAGATTTGAATTGGAGGGCGGAAGGGCTGCCTGGTCCGGATATTTAAAAGAAATTATTTCAGCAGAAGTTTTTCCGGATGAATACAAAATAGAATCATGATTAAGTTTTATAATTCTAAGATTGGTTCGGTCATTAAAATTATTTCCAAAATCTCCGATGTAAATATTTCCGGAGTCATCGCGTGCAAGATCTTCCCAATCAATATTTTTTACATTTGAAATTATGAGCGTATCTAACAATAGCCCCGACGAATTGAATCGATATAAAACCGGCCTACCGCCACTGTCGTTATGTGTCAAGTAAGAAATTGAATCTGCTTTTTCTATTCCGGAAGTTTCAACTGCGAAAGAACCTAATGAGCAAAGCGTTTGGGTATCCAGCAATTGGGCGCTTGATGAAAAGTCATATATGAGAGTAAAAAAAATAAACAGAAAACCACACCTCATTCAATCAGTGCTGCTCATGAAAATCCGGAAGCAATAAAATTTTCCAGGCGTCTGCCACCCGGCCTTCTTCGAGAAAATCCTTTGCCAAAAGATGAAGATGGTTTTCCATACTTTCTTCATCCAATTGAAACCGCTCGAACACTTCCCGGACTTTTTCATCCTGACGAATAAGCGATACTTCATCCCAGGCCGGAAGAGAAGCGGCATTTCCGAGCTGGCCTAGATTATTTCCGGTAAGCACTTTACTCATTCGAATTCTTTCAGGAATAGAGTCAAAGCCTATTGCATGACTTCCGCTCGGTTTTGCCACTTCAAACACAGCGCCCCCGCTTGCGCGGCAATAAAAATCGCTACCCATGCGGGCAACTAAATCAATTTTGTGCGGATCAATTCTTCCATGTGCATCAAGAATATTTTCATTAATGTGCATGAGCAACATTTCGCAAATGATCAAGTTTGCTGCGCCACCCTCATTTCCCATTTCCTTTACTTCAACAACCCGACACTCCATTTGCACCGGAGATTCTTTTACTCTAAATGGTTTTACAATTTCAGATGCAGTTGGAGTGAAACCAGATTTCTCAAACTCATTTACACCTTTTGGGAACTCCACGCTTGAGAGCGACATCTGATGCACCATTTCGTAATTCACAGCATTGATCACAACTTCTTTTGTCTCGTAAATATTTTCAAGCGTGTGCTTAATGGTATTGTCGCGCACGCGGCGCGCCGGAGAGAAAATTAGGGTGGCAGGATTGGATCCGAACGCATTGAAAAAACTGAATGGAGAAAGATTTGGAACCCCATTTTTGTCAAGCGTACTGGCGAACGCAATAGGGCGCGGAGCTATGGCGCCGAGCAGGTAAGCATGAAGCTTTCCGGTCGAAACTTCTCCCGGTTTTATTTTCAGCATGAGCAGAAATTTTTTTTCAAATGTAGCACCGGCTCAAAGTATTTCTTGCTTCCGCACATCATAGGTCAGATGCATTTGATATGAATCGGTTTTGTCGCTCCACTCGGAGGAAAGAATTTCCTGGGAGTATTCACTTAGTTTCAGTTTAATTGCCTTCAAAAGCTGAGCATTGTTTTTCCAGTAATCAGAATACGGGTCAGTGTGAAGAATCTTAACATTAATAGCGCGCTGTCCGTCATTCAATAAAAAGCCAACATCTACACGAACCGTTTCAACGGCTGCTGTAGTGTCGGCTGTTGTTTGAGCATAGCACTTTGACAAGCCGTGAGTGAAAATAACCAAAGTCAAAGCGAACACAAAAAATGAAATGAGAATTGAAGAGAAAATTTTTTTCATACAACTATGATAAAGATTTAAGGATACACTGATACAATTTATCGGCGGTAAAATCCCAACTAAATTTTTTCGATTGTAAATTTCCTTTTGCAGTTAACTCTTTTCCAAGAGAGGCATTTGTTGCAATTTTCAACATTGCGTTTTCAATTTCGATTACCGACTCCGGATTTACAAGCAATGCAGCATCGCCGGCAACTTCGGGCATAGAAGAAACTGAGGAAGTAATGACAGGGATTCCGGAATTCATCGCCTCAAGAATCGGAATCCCAAAACCTTCAAACAAAGAAGTATAAGTTAGCGCGGCAGCTGATGCCATGATTCTGCTAAGTTCCCGCTGCGGAAGGTGCCCCAGAAAAATTACATCGTCGCGATAACGCATGCGCGAATGGGTTTGCATTGCTTCATCGGTGTCCCATGCCTTTCGGCCAGCAACCACCAGCTTGAAGTCAGAATTAATATCAGACCGGAATTTATCGAAAGCCTGAAAAAGGCGGCCGACATTCTTTCGCGGATGTATGGCTCCGGCATAAATGAAGTAAGGCGCACCACCAGAGATTTTCATTCTGACTTCGTGCTGTTCGGCTTCTTTCAGCGGAAAGTATGCCTCATTGCTTCCATTATGCGTAACATCAATTTTATCCGGAGAAATATTGTAGCGAAAAGCAATATCGGTTTTAGTGAAAGAAGAAACGGCCGCAATCCGATTTGCGCGCCGGGCAAATTTGGGAACAAAATACTTGTAATATTTCAGTGTCAGCCAATCGACATGATTATTGAAATGCTCGAAAGCCAAATCGTGTATTACCAGCACCTGGGGCGTTTTTGCTGAGAGCGACAGGTAGCCATCTGTTGAAAGAAAAACATCGGGCTTGATTTTTCTGAGTGCAGAAGGAACGGCATACTCAAACCATGCATACCATAAAAAAGGATGACGGGCCGGAGGAAACAACACATGCGGCACTACATTTTTTGCAAAAATGAATTCTTCTGAAAAATTTCTGTCGAATAAAAAATGAAACTCATGCTCCGGATGCGCGAGCACCATTCTCTTCACAGATTCATAAGTAAACCAGCCGATCCCTTCTAACTTATCCTTCAGTAAAAAGCGGGTATTAACTGCAATCTTCATCGGGTGAAAACTATGTTGTCTGATTCCAGATTTCGTAGTCGGCAAAAATGCTCAGCATCATCGCTTATAAAAAGATTTCCTGAATCA
>DMRR01000152.1:17826-25201 GCA_003455275.1 Bacteroidota bacterium
TCAAGAGATTTAAGGAAACTAATTGATTCAAAGTGCTGTGAGTTTTCATGAAAATTTTTGCTCCAGAATTCCATAATGATTTTGGGCCGGTGGTTTATCAAAAGACTTTTCATCCCGCTAAGAACCTTCAGCTCGCTTCCTTCAGCATCAATTTTAATTGTGGTTGGAAATATTTTTTCTTGCATGCAGAATTCATCAAGAGAAACCGACTTAATTTTTTTCCCATTTTCATTTTCAGACACAATACCGCTTGCTTCAGTGTTTCCCGCGTCTCTTTCTGAAAAAAACTCTTCACCCGATTTATCTGAAACTACAAGCGGAAAGGATTTTACATTCGAGAATCCGGAAATATTTTTTAGTAGAATATTCGAAGCGAAATCAGATGGTTCGAATGAAAAAACTTTTCCGTTCGTTTTTACAATTGTTGAAGCCAGCAAACTGAAAAAGCCAAAATGTGCTCCGACATCAAAAAAAATTTCTGATTCACCAAGATTTCGAATCATCCATTTTGCAAACCGGATTTCAGAATCATGAGACTTGCATCCGCATAAATAAATGTCAAGGCCATCGGGCAGCGAAACGGTCATTTGTTTATCGAACACCAGGCGCGCCTTCACAAAGTGCACGCGAGGTATGAGCCGAAAAATCAATTTGCTCACGGCGAGGCCGTAAATTCTTCTCAAAGGATTATTAAGCAAGCGCGCCCACCGGGATTTTCTTTCCATGAGGGTTACCTTATCAATTCTTTTTAACCAAAGATTAATTTCATTCATCAGCTGGCGGCGAAAGTAGTTTCACCTTTTGAGTTTAAGCTTAATACACATAAGGGCAAAGCCATTATTCATTCGCAAATCCTATCTTGCGCCGCCAATTTTTATCGCGCTTGAGTTTAATAGATAAGATAGACAAAACACGAATTCCCCAACACATTGCAGTAATCATGGATGGTAATGGACGCTGGGCGCGCGCACAAGGCGAGCAGCGGGTATTTGGCCACCATCATGGCGTGCGGGCTGTTCGCGAAACCGCTGAAGGGTGCGCCGAACTTGGTATTGGCTATCTTACACTTTATGCTTTCAGCACTGAAAACTGGAACCGCCCAAAATCAGAAGTGGATGCACTTATGGAGCTGCTTGTGCAAACCATCGGAGCGGAAATCAAAACACTGATGGATAATAATATTCAGCTGCTCGCCATTGGAGATTTAGACTCTCTTCCCGCAAAATGTCATGCACAATTGAATGAAGCGATCAAAATCACTTCGCTGAATTCGGGAATGAAATTGATTCTTGCTCTTAGCTACAGTTCTCGCTGGGAAATTACAAAGGCAGTTCGGGATATTGCACATAAAATTTCTGAAGGAAAAATTTCGTACGAAGAAATAACTGAAGAAACCATTCACAATCATTTATGCACCGCCGGGTTTCCTGATCCGGAATTAATGATCAGAACAAGCGGCGAAATGCGAATCAGTAACTTTTTATTGTGGCAACTCGCTTATACTGAACTTTACATCACTCCCGTTCTTTGGCCCGATTTCAATCGCGAAGAACTCTATAAAGCATTAATTGATTTTCAAAAAAGAGAACGCCGCTTTGGAATGACAGGCGAACAAGCAACCACTAAATGAAAAAATTTCTTCGAATAATTTTCCTCCTTCCTTTTCTTGTCACTCTGAGTTTGTCGATTTGCAGAGCACAGGTTTCTGATACCTCCGTTATTGATTATTCCACTTCGAAAGATTATACGCTTGCCGGAATCAGCGTAGAAGGCGTTCAGTTTCTTGACAAGGACATTCTCATAAGTATCGGAGGATTGAAGGTCGGCTCTGTTATTTCAGTTCCGGGAAATGAAATTTCAAAAGCTATAAATAATTTGTGGAAGCAGGGATTATTTAGCAATGTTTCGGTGGTAGTGAAAAAAGTAGACGGAGATAATATTTATCTCGCGTATGTATTACAAGAAAAACCAAGACTGACAGCCTTTACATTCAAAGGAATCCGAAAGGGAGAACAGGATGACTTGCGCGATAAGCTTTCGCTTGTAAAAGGAAAGGCGATTACAGACAATCTTCTCATTACATCAAAAAACACAATTACGGATTTTTATCTTGATAAAGGATTTCTGAATTGTAAGGTTGATATCGTTACAGCAAAGGATACCTCGGAACCAAATTCAGAGTTAATGTTCATCAACATTGATAAAGGGCAACATGTAAAAATTGATGCGATCACTTTTGATGGAAACAATAATTTGAAAGAAAGCCGCCTGCGTCGTGCGATGAAAAACACAAAGCAAAATCCATGGTACAGCATTTTCACCACGAGCAAGTTTATGAAGAAAGATTATGCTGATGACAAATCGAATATTACCGGATTATACGCCACCAAGGGTTTTCGTGATGCAAAAATTGTTTCAGACACAATTACCAAGAATGAGAAAGGAAATTTAATGATTCATATTTCGATTGATGAGGGGGCGAAGTATTATTTCAGAAAAATTACTTTCAGCGGAAACAGTAAATATTCCTCAGGGAAATTAGATACGATACTGAGCATTAAACCTGGAGAGACCTATAATGAACAATATCTAAGCCGCCGACTGAATGCAGATCCTAATGGAAATGATATTTCATCACTTTATATGGATGATGGGTATTTGTTTTTTTCAGCAACACCTGTTGAGGTATCAGTTGTAAATGATTCGGTGGATTTAGAAATCAGGATTTACGAAGGGCCGCAAGCCACAATCGCCAACATCACTATTGGAGGAAATACCAAAACCGCAGAACGCGTTATTCGCCGAGTGATCAGAACTTTGCCCGGAAATAAATTTAGCCGCGCCGATGTTATTCGAACACAAAGAGAAATTGCAACGCTCGGAGTATTTGATCCGCAAAACACACAAATTACGCCCGACCCGCATCCGGAAAACGGCACTGTTGATATCGATTATAAAGTGGTTGAAAAACCAAGCGATCAGTTTGAGTTAAGCGCGGGGTATGGTGGATATACAGGAATTGTTGGAGCGCTCGGAGTTTCGTTTAATAATTTTTCGCTCCATAATATGTTTGCTAAGCATGGCTGGGACCCCATTCCAGCAGGCGATTTGCAGCGCCTGTCAATGAGAGTTAACTCAAGCGGTCGTGCATATCAAAGCTACAACCTTTCATTCACAGAGCCGTATCTTGGAGGAGTGAAGCCAAAGTCGCTTACAGTTGGTTCTGTTCACACCCGATATACAAACAATCTGAAAAAATCTGATGCAAATTATGGCGAACTAATCACTAACGGAGGAACGATTGGATATGGAACACAACTGAAATGGCCAGATGATTTTTTCACCCTGATTTCATCTCTCGATTATCAAAACTACAAGGTCAATAATTACGCTACCTCTTACTTCAACGGAATTACACAGGGCAGTTTCAATAATTTCGGACTGCAGGAAACTTTCTCCCGCAACTCGCTAAACAATCCTCAATTTCCAACAAGCGGATCTAACTTTTCATTAACCGCAAAGTTCACCCCGCCGTATTCGCTTTTCAACAAACAAAAATTTGCAGACCCAAACCTCAGCTATGACGAAAAATATAAATGGGTGGAGTATCATAAATACAGGTTCGATGCTGAGTGGTATATCAAACCATTCAAGACTGAAAAATTTGCGATTCGCACTTCGGCCAAAATGGGATTCATGGGATTTTATAACAAAGATGTAGGACTAAGTTCATTCGAAACATTTTCATTTGGCGGCGACTTCACAAGTAATTACAACCCGATACTCGGACAGGAAGCAATCACGCTAAGGGGATATGATCAGATCAGTAATACCGCAAAAATTTTTAATAAGTATAGTGTCGAAGCCAGATACGCCTTTAGTACCAACCCAAGCACATTTGTTTATGGACTGATTTTCGCCGAAGGCGGAAATGCATGGAATTATTTCAAAGACTACGATCCTTTCAATTTAAAACGAAGCGTGGGCGTTGGTTTGCGCATCTATCTTCCTGCTTTTGGGTTGCTTGGATTTGACTATGGCATTGGCTTTGACAAACAGCTTCTTTCTTCAGAACAAAAATCAAATTTCTTTACCAAGTATGGCAAGTTCAGCATCGTGCTTGGTTTTGAACCTGAATAAAATTTTCTTTACACAAAAACAAAATCTTTTTTCTCAATAAAAATTCAATAACATGATTAAGAAATATCTTCTGGTGTTTTTCATGATGTGTACAGCCGGAATGGCTTCGGCACAGCGTTTCGCATATGTAGATTCAGATTACATTCTGAACAACATCCCCGAATATTCTGATGCACAAAAGCAACTGGACGATATTTCGAAAGGATGGCAAAAAGAAATTGAAGACAAATACAAAGAGATTGATGGCCTCTATAAGCAATACCAGCAAGACCAGGTGCTGCTTACTGAAGACATGCGAAAAATTCGCCAGAAGGAAATTGAAGACAAGGAAAAGGCTGTGAAGGAGCTTCAAAAAAAGTATTTCGGAAATGATGGCGACCTTTTTAAAAAACGCCAGGAACTGGTGAAGCCTATACAGGAAAAAGTGTATGATGCGATTTCCAAAGTTGCGGCAGCACAGGGCTATGATATGATCTTCGATAAGAATGGCGGAACCACAGTATTGTTTTCAAACCCGAAACTCGACTTGAGCGATAAGGTGCTTGCGCAAATGGGATATTCACCTAAGACCAAGTAAACTTTTCAAAATAAATTATCCGATTACATTCGCCCACCCAAATACATCGGTAGAAAATCCAATTAAAAAAAAATCAAAATGAAAATTATCACCCGCCTAGCTGTAGTTGCGCTTTTGTTATTTTGTTTCACCAACACACAGGCTCAAAAATTCGGACACATCAATTCAAACGATTTGCTTGATGCAATGCCCGAAGTGAAGGTTGCTGACTCAGCATTACAGGCATATCAAAAAAGTTTGGAAGACCTTAATGAAAGCATGGTTAAGGAATACAGCACCAAGCTTGCAGATTATCAAAGTCACCCGGAGTGGTCTGATGAGAAAAAACAAATTACAGAAGCCGAATTGACAGACCTGCAAGACCGAATTCAAAAATTCCAATCAGATGCACAAGACAAGTTTGCGGCTAAAAAAGACGCGCTCTATTCACCCATTCTGAAAAAAGCTGACGACGCAATTAAGGCTGTAGCCAAGGAAAATAATTATGCATATGTGTTTGATACAGGAGTGGGCGCAGTATTGTATGCACAGGATTCTGATAACATTATGGATCTTGTAAAAAAGAAACTGGGACTGAAATAATTTTTCAGCGTGTTGCAAAGCACACAACCCATCGGAATATTTGATTCAGGAATTGGCGGCTTAACGGTCGCCAATGCTGTTTCTATGGCCTTGCCCAATGAAGAAATAATTTATTTCGGCGATACTGCTCACCTTCCTTATGGTGATAAATCGCTTGAAGCAGTTCAGGGGTATTCTGAAAAGATTGCAGATTTTTTATTGGAGAAAAATTGCAAACTGATTTTAATTGCCTGCAACACGGCATCAGCCGCAGCTTACGAGACACTGAAAAAACATATTGGCAATCGCGCATTACTTATGAATGTAATTGACCCGATGGTGGAAGCAATTGCAAATGATTCTTCAATAAAAAAACTCGGCATCATCGGAACGAAGGGAACAATTTCTTCCGGTATCTACGAACAAAAATTAAAAGCTGCGAGACCATCACTCGAAGCATCATCACTCGCTACAGCATTGCTTGCTTCCATGATTGAAGCAGGTTTTTATAACAACAGCGTGAGTCAGGCAATCATCAATTCCTATCTCGCGTACCCTGATTTTCAGGATGTGGACGGAATGGTGCTCGCCTGCACGCACTATCCGCTCATCCGAAAAGAAATCGAATTCTTCTATCACAACCGGATAAAAGTTTTTGATTCAACTGATATTATTTCTTCGGCAGTGAAAAAAGTTTTGACAGAAAATAATTTGCTCAACACCTCGCGCTCGAAGGCGCATCATTTTTTTGTGAGTGATTTCACTCCGTCATTTGAACAAACCGCGCGCATCTTTTTCAAAGGAGAAATTGTGCTGGAACATTTCCCTCTTTGGGAGTAGTTCACCTTCGCTGCAATTATTTTCGCCGCGATAAAAAATTTTTAGACATAAAATATTTATGACAACAGTTTACATAAAAGACCTTGCGAAACACGAAGGGCAAGAAGTGCAATTGCAGGGTTGGGTTTACAACAAGCGCTCGGGTAAGGGATTATTTTTTATTGTGCTGCGCGATGGTTATGGCTATGCGCAATGTGTGGTGGATGAAAAAAATGTGAGCGCCGAAAGTTTCGAAGCTGCGAAAAATCTTTCGCAAGAAAGTTCGTGCTCGCTCATTGGTAAAGTAGTGAAGGACGAAAGACAAATCGGTGGTTACGAAATTCAGGTAACGAGCGTGGAAGCAATTTCTATTGCTGAAGAATTTCCGATTTCGAAAAAGGAACACGGCGTTGATTTTCTGATGGACGAGCGTCACTTGTGGTTGCGCACACAACGGCAGTGGGCAATCATGCGCATTCGCAACCGTATGATCATGGCGATTCATAATTTCTTTCAGCAAAATGATTTTGTGCAAATGGACTCACCCATTTTCACCGGCAACGCGGTGGAAGGAACGAGCACTTTGTTCGAAACAGATTTTTACGGACAGCCCGCGTATCTCTCGCAGAGCGGACAATTGTATGGCGAAGCAATGGCAATGGCGTTCGGAAAGATTTACACTTTTGGTCCCACCTTCAGAGCAGAGAAATCGAAAACGCGCCGTCACCTTTCTGAGTTCTGGATGATAGAACCGGAGATGGCTTTTCACGACCTTGACATGAACATGGATGTGATTGAAGCGATGCTGAAATCGGTGGTGACTGACCTTGCGACGAACTGTGAAGCCGAATTCAAAATCATTGGTCGAGATATTTCTATTCTGAAAAACATCAATCGTCCCTTCCCGCGCATTGCTTATGACGATGCAGTGGATATGATTCAGGGAAAAAAAGATGTGGACGGCAAAAACAGTATCGCGCTGCTCGAAGGCGATTTGAAAAATGTGCGCGAAAGAATTTCTGCAGTGAAAAAAGAAACCGAAGAGCGCGAAGCGAAAATCAAGGAGCCGGGAATGAAGAAGGGTGAGATTGCTTTTAACCAAAACAAAATTGATGCGCTGAAAAATGAACTGAAAGAGCTGGAAGAAGATGAGCGCAACATTCCGGGATGGCTGAACAGCGCGCGCAACTTTGAGCGCGGAAATGATTTCGGCGGCTCTGATGAAACCGTGCTCACGCGCCTGTTTGATATTCCGATTATGGTGTATAACTGGCCCCA
>DMRR01000252.1 GCA_003455275.1 Bacteroidota bacterium
CTCACAAAGTTTTGCGCTGGCTGGGGCCGTTTTTTTTAATAATAAGTTTTTTTCTCAGTGCTCTACTCTACTTTTCATTCCATTCATATTTCTACTACTGCTTAATGGTTTTACAATTCATACCGGCAATAACACCTTTACTAATTTGGATTGAACAAAAGGTCATTCGATCGAAATATTCTGCCTTAGGTTATCCGGTATATTTTTACACAATGAATCTAGCTCTTTTAATTGGATGGTTCAGATTCATAAAAGGAATAAAATCGGGAGTTTGGACTCCGACAAAAAGATAAATTCAATGTTCAACAAAATTGAAGAAGCTCTCGAAGACATCCGCAACGGAAAATTAGTAATTGTGGTAGATGACGAAGACCGTGA
Organism: Bacteroidota bacterium; assembly: GCA_003455275.1. GTDB lineage: Bacteria > Bacteroidota > Bacteroidia > Chitinophagales > UBA10324 > CAXBPY01. The sequence continues at coordinate 379 of DMRR01000252.1, forward strand.
GAACGAAGGCGACTTTGTAACTGCGGCTCGAAATGCGACACCTCAGGTCATCAACTTCATGTCAAAATTTGGTCGCGGATTAATCTGTGCACCGCTCACCGAAAAGCGTTGTGAAGAACTAAATCTGAATATGATGGTGAAAGATAACACAGCAACTCATCAAACTCCATTCACAGTATCGGTTGATTTGCTTGGTCATGGTTGCACCACCGGTATCAGCGCTCACGACAGAAGCAAAACTGTGCAAGCTCTAATCAATTCAAAAACAAAACCGGAAGATCTTGGAAGACCCGGACATATTTTTCCATTGAAGGCGCGTAACGGCGGAGTATTGCGTCGTGCAGGTCATACAGAGGCCTGTGTTGACCTCGCACGCCTTTCAGGTTTTGAGGAAGCAGCTGTGCTTGTTGAAATTATGAATGACGACGGTACAATGGCGCGGCTCCCACAACTTACACAAGTTGCTAAGTCGCATAATCTCAAACTCATCACTATAAAAGATTTAATCGAGTACCGATTAAAACATGACTCTATGATTCGCCGCGAAGTGGAGGTGAATATGCCGACCCAATGGGGAGATTTTAAATTGCACGCATACTCACAAACAGATTCTCACGAAGTGCATATTGCCCTTGTAAAAGGCGAATGGAATATAAATGAACCGGTTTTGGTTCGTGTTCATTCTTGTTGCTTAACCGGAGATGTTTTTGGTTCCAAGCGTTGCGATTGCGGCGGACAGTTGCATGATGCGATGCAAATGGTAGAAGAAGAAGGAAAAGGTGTGGTATTGTATATGAATCAGGAAGGGAGAGGAATTGGTTTGTTGAACAAGCTGCGTGCATACAAATTGCAGGAAGAAGGAAGAGATACCGTTGAAGCAAACACTGAATTAGGTTTTGATATGGATGCCCGCGACTATGGTGTAGGGGCTCAAATTTTACGCGATCTAAGTATTCAAAAAATCAGGTTAATGACTAACAATCCGAAGAAGCGCGCTGGTCTGAAGGGTTATGGATTGGAGATTGTAGAGAATATTCCAATTCGCACGCATGTGAATCCGCACAATGAAAAATATTTAAAAACCAAACGAGATAAAATGGGGCACGACTTCGCTCTTTAAACATGTTTAGTATCTCCAGATTGCTTTTGTTCTCAATACTAATTTTTGCAATTGAAATTATTTCTTCATGCAAAAGCAATGAATCATCCAACGGTGATAATGACTCTGATGCGATTTCTGGCCTACCGCTTAATTCTGCAGCGTCAGTAATTTCGAATGAAATATTAACACAGGGTGATTCGACCGCTGAACCTGACACTTCTGATTACTCAAATTTTTATATTGTAATTGTTGATACATCTTCAGATTATTTTTTGCTAAGAAAAGAAATGTTTCAACTTCATGAATTCACTTCACAAAAAATTGATACCATGAATCGTTATTTTAACAAAAAGAAAAATGAGATTGTATTAAATGAAAATGATGAAGATGAAATGTATCGCGGCACTTACTTTCCAAGAAGGTTTTCAGGAGAAGAATTGAGTTTGGAATATTTGAATCAATACACCGGAGCAAAAAATTTAGCAAGCAAAACCATTGCTCTTGTTGCGGGAATCTTTGAGAATAAATCTGACGCTGAATTAAAATCTGCAGAGGTAAAAAAACATTTCCCAAAGACTTTTGCTTTATACAAAAGAATGTATGTTGGATGTATGCACTAAAACATAGCATGTCCAAATCAGTCAACTGGCCACTGTCAATTGCTTACCGTATTCATCTTCAAATTTTCAAATCTTCAAATTGGTCTCATTACATTGCACCCGTTTAAAAATCTATAGAACTAATGAACTTTGATTTAATTGTAATTGGTAGTGGTCCGGGTGGATATGTTGCTGCCATTCGCGCTTCACAACTTGGACTGAAAACTGCAATCGTAGAAAAGGAATCTTTGGGAGGAATTTGTTTGAATTGGGGATGCATTCCAACTAAAGCATTATTGAAAAGCGCACAGGTGTTTGAATATCTCAATCATGCAAGTGATTATGGAATTTCTGTTGAAGGAGCAAAAGCCGATTTCGGAGCAATGATTAAGCGCAGCCGAGATGTCGCAAACGGAATGAGTCGCGGTGTTCAATTTCTCATGAAGAAAAATAAGATTGAAGTGCTCACTGGAACCGGAAAACTTTTGAAAGGAAATAAAGTGCAGGTGACTGATGCTTCAGGAAAGAAAACTGAATATGCTGCGAAGAGTATTATCCTCGCAACAGGCAGTCGCTCCAAAGAACTTCCGAACCTGAAACAAGACGGAAAAAAAATTATCGGTTATCGCGAAGCGATGAATCTTCCTTCGCAACCTAAGTCAATGATAGTGGTTGGTGCTGGAGCCATTGGAGTTGAGTTCGCTTACTTCTATAACTCAATCGGAACCAAAGTCACCATCGTGGAATTTCTTCCGGTGTTGGTTCCTGTGGAAGATGAAGAAGTGTCAAAAGAGTTAGAAAAAATTTACAAGAAGAAAGGCATCAACATCATGACCGGTTCTTCAGTGGAGAAAGTAGATACATCAGGCGCGGGTTGTAAAGTCACAGTAAAAAATGCAAAAGGAACGGAAGTGCTCGAATGCGATGTAGTGTTGAGTGCTGTAGGAGTTACTACTAATCTTGAAAACATTGGACTCGAAGAATGCGGAGTGAAAACTGATAAAGGGAAAGTTTTGGTAGATGATTTCTATCAGACAAAGGTAAAAGGAGTTTTCGCGATTGGTGATATTGTGAAAGGTCCCGCGCTCGCACATGTGGCAAGTGCTGAAGGAATTATTTGTGTTGAAAGTATAGCAGGACAAAAACCACACGCACTCGATTACAACAACATTCCCGGTTGCACTTATTGCTCGCCTGAAATTGCTTCAGTGGGTATGACAGAAAAAGCCGCAAAGGATGCGGGGTATCAAATCAAGGTTGGAAAATTTCCTTTCTCCGCAAGTGGAAAAGCAAGCGCCGCCGGTGCGAAGGAAGGATTTGTGAAAGTGATTTTCGATGCAAAGTATGGTGAGTGGCTCGGTGCACATTTCATCGGAGCTAATGTGACAGAAATGATTGCTGAAGTTGTAGCAGCAAGAAAATTAGAAACCACAGGTCACGAAATTATTAAAGCAGTGCATCCTCACCCAACTATGAGCGAAGCGGTAATGGAAGCAGCTGCCGCAGCTTACGGAGAAGTTATTCATCTATAATTTAATGTACCGCTGATCATGTTAACCAAGAAAGCCAAGTACGGATTACTCGCCATGAGTTATCTTGCTAAAGAAAGCCGGAAGAGAAAGGAATTAATTCAAATCGGAGAACTGGCCGAAAAAGGAAATGTTCCTAAAAAATTTCTTGAGATCATTCTTCTCGAATTGAAAAAGCAATCCATTGTTTATAGCAGCATGGGAAAAAAGGGAGGCTACCAACTGGCAAAGCCGGCATCACAAATTTCTGTAGGTCATATTATCAGAACATTGGATGGCCCGCTTGCATCAATTGGCTGCGTGAGCAAAACTGCTTACCGCCCCTGTGATGAATGTGTGGACGAAAAAACATGTGAGATACGAAAAGTTATGCAAGCTGTACGAGATGCAACCGCTCACATATTAGATGGAACTTCTCTTGAAGATATGATCAGGAGAAAAGTCAATTATTAAGTTTTTTATTCTATCAACATTCCGGATACAAAAAATTAATGTTTGTTCTATTGGATGCATAGACTTTATCGCTTTTATTTGACCGCATGAAAGAATCTCATGTTCGAAGCGTGGTGAAAGGAATCACCTGGAGAATGATAGGAACAGCGGATACTATTTTTCTATCCTGGTTATTTACCGAAAGTATTGAAGCCGCATTGAAGATTGGTTTTATTGAACTCTTTACAAAAATTCTACTTTTCTACCTGCATGAAAGAATATGGATAAAGTTTCACATTGGTCAACACATAAATGTTTATGTAAATGATAATTCAAACATTCATTATAAAGACAAGCACTGGCGCAGCTTAGTTAAAGGAATAAGCTGGCGTTTTTTCGGAACAGTTGATACAATAATTATTTCTTTGCTTGTGACTCATCAATATTCAAAAGCGTTTGCAATTGGTTTCACTGAAGTTTTCACAAAGGTTGGTTTGTATTACCTGCATGAAAGAGTATGGATGAAAATTAAGTGGGGCAAACCAATATATGTCGTTTCATGATTTAGCAGCGATGCATAATCTGAAACTTTAAATTCAGGAAATAACACTTTTAAAATCTGGGGCAAGGAATATCAATTACTCCCTTATTGCGTCTTGCACCGGTATACACGATTGAAATTTCAATCGCTCCTCTCCCATCACTAGCAGGCTTTAACTCAGAATAATTAACATCATAATTGAGCAGCACTCTTATATTTTGAAACTCGTATCCGGCAACAGGATAAAAAGCATCTCCAATTCTCAAGTAAGTTCCAAAATAAAATTTGTTACTGTTTTCATCGGAAGGCATAACCGCATAACTAGCCATAATACCGGTGAGCAACTCTGAAGCATTTTTTTGATTCTGATAATAAAAACTTGGAGTGATTGCCACCGCATCAGTAATATTTACAGTAGCACCTGCGCTCAGCTGAGGTCTTCCGCCCAATTTGAAATCATTCTCATAGAAAGAATCTTTTGGCCTAAGCGCATGATACAAAGAAGCGGAAGCATAACCACTGACTTTTTCATTTGCGATAAAAGAATACAAGGCACCAATCTGAAAATCAAAATAAATGAAAGATGATTTGTATCCGGTTTCATAACTCGGCCGGCTCTGATTAAATTCGATATCATCCCACTGTGAGTGAAAATAAAGTTTTGACCAATCAATTCGTTTTTGAATATAAGATGCCTGCAGACCAAATGAAAGATAATATTTTCTGGCACCATCGGCCGCAAGATGATATGCGCCACAGCCACTTACTTTAGTCACTGTAAGGTTGCCATCACCTGCCTGATCACGAATAATAGATAATCCGGCACCACCAAAGCCCTTATTAAAGGGTTGATTGAGAAAATTAAAATCACCATAAGCCGCAAAGGTCTTGTAAGGTACAGTGACGCTAGCCCATTGTGTTCTAAAGTTGGCGCCTACACGATAGCTTCCATTTAGCATTCCAGTTTGTGCTGGGTTAACAGTAAGCGGTGATGAATAGTATTGAGAGAAATGAATGTCCTGTGCAGTTAGCAAATTGCCCAAGCACATCAGAACAATTAATATGAAAATATTTTTTCTCATTTCTTATCTCAGTAAAGTCACATTTCCACTTTTAATAACTCGGGTTCCATCTTCCATCAATGCATTTAATTCCCAAACATAAACATCCATATCCTGAGGCTTTCCATTATAAATTCCATCCCAACCAATTGCAAGATCATTTGTCTCAAAAACTTTTTCGCCCCAACGATTAAATACTTTGAAAATAAAATCTGTGATTCCCTGGCCTTCCACATACAAAATGTTATTGGGCCCATTTGAAGAAGGAGAAAATGCATTTGGAACTCCAACTGCTTGTGGAAGAAGAACGGTGATTTTTTTGCAAACAGAATCAGGGCAAGGCGTAGAAGTATTAACCAGAAGACAAACATCAAAATCACCCCCATCAGAATATTGATGAGAGGGACTGTACTCACTTGAATTACCTCCATCACCAAAATTCCACCAATAGTTGGTAGCGCCTACAGTATGATTATCAAAATAAATTGATTCAAACAACATAATTACATCAGGTATTGGAGTAAAATCAGGTACAGGCGGAGGATCAAAAATGTGAACATGACAGACCGCTGTATCTTGTCCATTACAAGCTATTGGATTTTGAGCTGTTACAATTACTGTGTAATCGCCGGGAGCAGTGTAAATGTGCGTTGGGTTTAACTGATTGGAAGTAGCGCTTTGATCACCAAAGTCCCAGGTTACAGAAGTTTGCGCGTGACCATTGTAAAAAAAATGTGCTAGATAAGGAATGCATCCATACAAATCTGGATTGGAAATGCCTGCCTCTACCTTAGGGAATACGGTGAATGATTGAGTAACGGTATCCAGCGGATTGCATGCAGTAGAATCATAAATAATAAGTGTTACAAAGTAGGTGACTACAGCAACACTGTCATTGAAATACGAATGAGAAATATTTTGCCCGATACCTGAAGTTCCATCACCAAAAGTCCAGTTAAACTGAGTATTGCTTCCGCTGCTTGATCCGGAGAAATCAACTACCACTGAATCACAGAAGTCATGCGGAGTCATGCTGAAATTTGCTGTTACATTGGTGTTTAATACTACAACTGATGTCCAGGCAGTGTCCGGGCCAAAACAGCTTGCAGGATTATTTGCAATAAGCATGACTGAATAAGTTCCGGGATTAATAAAAGTCCATGTTGGTTGAAATGCAACTGATGTATCATTAGTAAGTGTAGCGTCACCAAAATCCCAGAAATATTGCGTTGCATTCTGACTATTATTAATAAAATTTACAGTGAGCGGTGTGCATCCAGTGGCCGCGGGATCAGCAAGGGCCTGAGCTTGAACATGAATTAAATTAATGTCCATTTTAAATCCTAGCTCATTACAATTTGAGCTATTATTAGTATTACTCCAAACGCCTGGAGTAGTGGGTGTCAATGAATTACCACCGCAACCTGCACATATTGCTTCATATATAAATCCTCTTCTGTCAAACCGACTGGTACCTCCATCAACATGTTCAATTGCGCCGTTGCCACCAAAATAAGTTCCATACAAAAGCTGCTGAGCATTTGCACTTAATGCAATTATGTAAAAATCTGTTCCATCCGTTGTACTTTGAAAAGCATTTCCAGTTAGCGGTAAATTGAACATATCACAAGTGTGGCCAAACAATCCATTGCTTGTTCCCCATCCACAAGCGTATACATTCTCGCAAGTGTCAATCAAGAAGGCTGTAGGAGATATATTCGGTAGTCCGTTTCCGTTTCCTACTACTGTTGCATACATTACAGTAGCAAGTGTGGGATCAAGCTTAGTTATGAATTGACCACTATTTGGATTTGAATAAACTCCGGCTGTTGTTGGATAAGAACCTTCAGTTAATCCAATGACATAAACATTTTCGTTTAAATCCATTTTGATATTGTATGACTGATCAAATGCACTTGTTCCAAGAAAAGTAGAGTTAAGCACCTGGCTTCCATCAGCACTCAGATGTATCAGGTAGCCATCGCAGGAGCCGCCTTGATATGTTGGATGAACTCCTCCGGGCACTGACGGGAAATTTGAGCTCTGCGTGCCTCCGGTTATGTATAATGTGTTATCACTTTTTTTATCCAAAGAATAACAAGCATCTTCAAGCGTACCGCCGAGATAAGTTGAATATATCAGTGAACTGCAGGTAGGATTTAGCTTGAAAGCACATCCATCCTGACCTCCGCCAAGACTGGACTGATAAGCATTTGCTGAAACAGGAAAATCTGAGGAAGTGGTAGAAGAAGCAACATAAATATCATTCAGGTTGTCGCAAATAATTTCACCTCGTGCATCATCTCCATAGTTGTATTTAAGACCTCCGAAAATAAATTCATGAGGGTCATAATTTACTCCATCCATTCCGCTTCCGCCAATGTATGTGGATCCAATTAATGCTGTTCCAGTAGTATTAAAAACTGTAATTACAATATCCGCATCTCCATTATATGTATTATCAAAGCATCCAGGAGTTACAGGGTAATTTGAAGAATAGCTTTTTCCATAGACACATAATTGGTTTGAGGAATTTACAAACAAGCTATGAGGATTTTCATTGTCAGACCCCCCCAGGTATGTTGAATATAAAAGGGCAGTACCAAGAGAATTGAATTTGGTAATACCCATGTCACTGCTAAAACCATTTCCGCTTCCGGTGCCGCTGCCTCCGCCTGTTCCGCCACCATATGTTGTTTGAAATGCGCCGGTAGTAGTTGGGTAGCTGCCTCCAAACTGTTCTGTGTTTACATAACCACCGAGATAAAGATTTCCAACGGCATCGTAAGTTGCAGTGAAGCCCCAGTTATCAGCTGTAGAACCAGTAAAAGTTGAGAAAATTAATGTTGGATCAATTATAAGATCAATGTTCTTGTTATAGTCTTCATTCAACTTGAATTGAAGATAATTTCCATTCAAAACATATTTGCTTGAAATATCTTTTTTTATCCAATAATCCTTTTGATAAACTATAGGCGGAGCTTCTACAACATCACCAACTGAAGTTTTTATAAACAAACTTCCTAAATCACTTATGTTCATTCCATCAGCACCTTCGTATCTGATTTTAATATCATCGGGATTTCCGCCAGCATGAACTATGAATTCATACTTCATCGTTAGCCCCATTCCGAAAACTTTGAAATCAATTTTCGGATAAAGGTTGAGATAAGTAACTGTCTGATATTGATAAACCTCACTTGCCCATTTCTTTGGGTCATTACCAATAAAGTAATTGTAGTATTCTGACGAAGGATTTTCCTTCATGATCACAGGATTCGGATTTGCATTCTCGAAGTGCATTCGATACACATGGCTGTGAACTATTACATCTTCATTCTTGCGCGGATGCAGTTTCTGAAGATCATTTCCATTGAAAAGCTGGAAGGTGATGGTGTTTTTCTCAAGGAAAATATTTCCTGAATTCATAAAACCGATGAATAGAATATTTTCCGCCCACTGGTTTTTGTTCTCTCGAAAATGTAATTGCTGACTTGCTTCAGGGCCCCCGATAGCAGATACACTGAATGCGCTGCAGGTGAGAATAAATAATGAAAAGAAAATGTAGAGGTGCTTCATCTGCATTTTGATTGACTAAAAGTACAGTAAAACTGCTGCAAGTAGTATTATAATTTACAAAAGATTACATATTCAGCAATGCTATTGAATTGAATAAAAAATCCTTAGTCTTATAACTGCAGAGCCAGAATTCCCTTTGCCAAAACAAGGTCTTCCTGAGTTGTTATTTTTATGTTAGTGTATTCGCCTTCAATCGGATTTATTTTTTTTCCAAAAGATTCTAATACTGATGCATCATCAGTCCATTTCTTTCTAACCTTTTGCTTGTAGGCATTTTTAATATCTGAAACAAGAAAACACTGAGGCGTCTGTGCAAGCAGAAACTTTTTCCGGTCCTCTATAATCCATTTCGATTTTTTATTTCTGTAGATCGAATCCTTAAGCGGCACACATGCTATTGCATTCCTTTTTTTCGCTGCCGCATTAAAACAGTTTTCGATCAAAGCTGTGCTAACAAATGGTCGAACTGCGTCATGAATTGAAACCAACCCGCTGCCTTTAATCAATGCTAATGCGTTTTGAACAGAATGAAATCTGGTTTTCCCTCCTGCTATGATCTCAATATTTTTCTCCCCGGAAAGAAATTTAGATTTCAATTCAGAAAAATACTGAAGCCATTTTTCAGGAAGGGCAATAATTATTTTTTCAATCCCAGGAACACTTGAAAATTTTCTTATCGTATGAATTATTACCGGAGTTTCATTTAGCAATAAAAATTGTTTAGGAAAGTCGTTTCCCATTCTTGTTCCATTTCCGCCTGCAGGAATGATTACAAATTTTTTCAGCTTTTCTGCTTTTGCCATTGCGCGCTAAAGATGAATAAAAATATTTCTCATATTTAAATTATGAAATCTGTTTACATAGTTAAGTATGGAATTTCAAGTCGCGCTTTTGAAATTCGCCAAGTTGCCATTCCTCATCCAAAGGAAAATGAAGTCCTGATTAAGGTTGAAGCATTCGGTTTGAATTTCGCTGATGTGATGGCGCGCCGTGGACTGTATCGTGACTTCCCACCGCTTCCGGCCGTTCCCGGTTATGATGTTGTTGGTCGAGTTGCATCCTCATCTTCTGATTTCAAAGAAGGAGAAAGAGTAATAGCTCTCACTCGATTTGGAGGTTATGCCGAATATGTTGCAGCTGATTCGCGTGCTGTTTTTAGAATCCCGGAAACCTTTCCAACAAATTTTGCTGCATCTCTTGCTACCCAATATTGTACTGCATACTATGCTTGCATGGAAGCTTCAAAAGTTTATGAAGGAGAAAATATCTTGGTTCATGCAGCAGCCGGCGGTGTAGGCACTGCACTTGTTCAATTACTCAAGTTGCGAAAAGCAATTGTGATTGGTACCTGCAGTACACAAGAAAAAGTAAACTATCTGAAAAGCCTTGGAGTTGATTACCCGATAAATTATTCATCGCATGATTACAAAACAGAAGTGAAAAGAATTCTTGGTAGAAAAAAAATAGATACGGTGTATGATTCTCTCGGAGGAAAATTTATCCGCGATGGAATGAAGTTGCTTTCACCCGGAGGAAAAATGGTTTGCTTCGGCGGAGCCGAATTAGGAAGTGCAAATAATATTTTCAGCAGGATGATAAAGATTATTCAGTTTGGTTTTTATCACCCTGGAATACTGATGATGAATTCAAAATCTTTGATAGGAATCAATATGCTTCGTATTGCAGATCACAAACCAGAAATTCTTCAGCATGTAATGAAAGAAGTAATTTCACTTGCAGAAAAAAAAATGATTGTTCCGGCAGGCGGAAAAGATTATTCTATTACACAACTTGCTGAAGCGCATGATGCACTTGAGTCAGGAAAAACAATCGGTAAACTGATTGTGAAATTCTGAATGAAAATCAGCAAAAGATTTTCTCTTACATAATCAGCATCGCATCACCATAAGTAGCGAAACGGTATTTCTCTTTTATCGCCATCTTATAAACTTCCATTGTGAAATCATAACCCATAAAAGCGGTTACCAATATGAGCAAACTTGTTTTGGGTAAATGGAAATTAGTAAGTAATGCATTTGACACTGATTTCTCATAAGGAGGATGAACGAAAATATTTGTCCAACCTTCGGTAGGTTTAATGTAGTTGCTCGCACTGACAGAACTTTCCAAAGCACGGAAACTGGTAGTGCCTATTGAGCAAATCATTTTCTTATCATCAATTGCCTTATTTACAATTCTTGCACAGTCTGGATCCACTCTAAAATACTCCGCATCCATCTTGTGTTTTGTCAGGTCTTCAACTTCAATTTGCCTGAAAGTACCAAGGCTGGTATGAAGTGTAAGTTCAGCAATGTTCACGCCTTTAATCTCTAAACGCTTAAGCATTTCCCGACTCAAGTGTAATCCACTGCTTGGAGCTGCAACCGCACCTTCCACTTTAGCATAAACAGTTTGATAACGCTCAACATCATTTTCATCTGGCTTACGCTTGATATATTTTGGAATTGGAGTTTCTCCCATTGCATATAAAACTTCGCGCAATTCGTTATCTGTTCCGTCATATAAAAAACGGATAGTTCTGCCCCGGCTCGTTGTATTATCAACCACTTCAGCAACCAGAGCTCCTTCACCGAAGTACAATTTATTTCCCACACGAATTTTTCTGGCCGGATCAACCAACACATCCCATAGGCGCGCCTGCCTGTTCAGTTCGCGCATCAGGAAAACTTCAATCTTGGCTCCCGTCTTCTCTTTTCTTCCATACATACGGGCAGGAAAAACACGAGTATTATTAATCACCATAGCATCCCCTTCATTGAAGATGCTAAGGAGGTCCTTGATTTTTTTGTGTTTAATTTTTTGAGTCTTCCTTTCGATCACCATCAGCTTGGCATCTTCGCGATGCTTTGCAGGTGTTTGTGCGATAAGATTAGGAGGAAGATCGTACTTAAATTGGGTAAGTTTCATGTTCAAAAAGTTACGGCTTTTTTTATGATTAGTCCTGAAGAATTTCAGGAGGGGCGCAAATATAAACGCCGATGTCAAACCCCAAAGGAAGGGCATTTGATCAAGATTGATTTCAATAAAAAGTTAAACTCTCACTCTGAAATAAATTTCACATTTCTCTTCATACCTTCCAGTTTAGTTCGCTTAAGAGGAGATTGCTTAAAATATTTTCTAAAAACTTCATCTGTCATTTCTATCCACTCACTTGAATTGAAACTCAGTTTTTTTTGGTCAGGGATAAAATCCTTTTCGGTGGTTGGTTTTGAAAAACGATTCCACGGACAAACTTCCTGGCAGATATCACAGCCAAATGCCCATCCACTCATTTTATTTTTAAACTCATTAGGAATTTCGTTTCGGAGTTCAATGGTGAGATAAGAAATGCATTTGCTTCCATCAACAATATTGTTTGAAAGAATTGCATCAGTTGGACAAGCATCAATGCAGGCTGTGCAGGTGCCGCAATAATTTTTGGAAAGAGGTGCATCCGATTCCAATTCTAAATCGAGAATGAGTTCTGAAAGAAAAAAATATGATCCGGATTTTTTGTTAATGAGATTTGAATTTTTACCAATCCATCCGAGGCCGCTTTTCTGCGCCCAGGCGCGCTCTAATACAGGCCCTGAATCTACAAAGGCACGACCGGAAACTTCTCCTATGTTTTCATGAATGAAATTCAAAAGTGATTTCAGTTTTTCCTTTACCACGAAATGATAATCTTTTCCGAAAGCATAGCGCGAAATTTTCGGAACATTTTCCTCCTGTTTTTCCGAAGGAAAATAATTCAACATTAAACTGATTACTGATTTAGCACCGGGAACCAGGATTGAAACATTTCTCCTCAAATCAAAATATTTTTCCATATAACCCATCTCTCCGTGCATTCCTTGACTGAGCCAATGTTCAAGCCGGCGAGCATCATCATCCAATGGTTCTGCTTTTGAGATTCCGGTGAAAGAAAAACCGAGACGCGAGGCTTCTGTTTTAATAATATCAGAATATTTTTTTTTGAGAGAAGAGTTCATATCAAACATTCTTCAATCTCTTATCAGATATGGCAAAACTTTTTTCATACATGAATCCGTATAGGTTGCAGAGCCCTTTTTGTTAAAATGTATGGAATCTACAAACAAACTATCATCCCAAACAATTTCAGATGAATCGTAAAAAAATCCGCCATGCTTTTCTACAATTTCCTTCACACGCTTTTTATTATTCAAAATATTTTCAGCCTGATAAGAGGAAGATAATTCTTTTCGGGTAGGGC